>JAUUZB010000023.1 GCA_030590185.1 Deltaproteobacteria bacterium | reverse complement strand
GGGGTTGTTGATCGCGCCGACCGCGGACTGCAAAACCTTGGCGCCGGAGTCGACCGCGAAGATCGCCCCGTTGGCCCAGTTGTTGGTGTCGACCACGAAGGAGTCGCCGACCCGCACCGAGATCACCGCGCAGCTCGGACAGACGCCGGGCAGCCCACCGCCGTTGTTCCCCTCGGCGGCCGAGTCCTTGGCCTCGCCGCTACCATGGCCGAAGTCGGTGTCGTCGTGGGGGTTCGGGTCGTCCCACAGGAAATCCCAACCGGAGATGTCGTCGATGTAGCCGTTGCCGTTGCCGCCGTCGTCATCGTCCACGCCGTCGGCAAACGCGCAGATTAGATCCGAGGGCTCCAGGAAGGTGTTGGTGTAGGGCGTGTCGGTGGCGAAGTTGTAGGTGTCGAGGCAGTAGAGGTCCGGATCGTTACTCATGGTGGCGTGCACCCGTGAGTCGTTGATGAAGTCCTGGATGTTGAACACGCAGTCGAGGTTGCAGTCGTAGGCATCCGGATCGGGGCAGAGCAGGTTGTCATCCTGGACGCGGCCGGCGCAGTCGCTGTCGGTGACGTCCCAAGGGATCGGCAGCTCACCCCGGTTGAGGTAGTGTTTGTTTTGGAGATCGGTCTCGCGCCAGCGGATACCGCTGTCCATCACCGCGATCAGGGTGTCCCAGCGTCCCGTCTCCCGCTGCCAGGCGCGGTCGGCGTGCATGCCGGCCCCCAGCTCGAGCTCCACCGCCTCCGCCATCCGGGCGCGCCAGCGATAAGGGATGTAGGAGATGAAGTCCCAGTAGGACCCCTCGCAGGTGCTGTTGTCGGTGTTCCAGCTACATTCCTTGTGGTCGAGGCAGGTGATCTGCGTCGCGTAGCCGAGGCACCGCACGAAGTCGTCCGGGCAGTCGCCGATGTCGTCGATCCATCCGTCCCGGGGGCTCTCGTCATCGCAATTCACACCCGCGAGGGGCATGGGGACCTCGGCAAGGGCGAGGCTAGGGAGCAGGACGGCCAACGGGAGGATGAGTCTATGCACGGGGGACTCCTGTCTGACGTTTCGGGTCTGCTATCAGTTTTTGCGTACCTAGCCAACGGTAGGACGCGATCCTGAGCCCGTGGCGATGGCGCCGCGTGGGCGATTTCGCCCCGTGGGTGAGGCCGCGCGATTGACGAGGCGGGACGGGCAGGCGGGCGAAGACGAAGAGCGAGCCAGGCCCTACGGCTCCTCGGGCGGCTCCGCCCACTGATAGACCTGGATCGACTTCACCTTGAAGGTGCGGTCGTCCTCCGAGAGCTGATCGAAGTTGTCCGGCACCGGCGCTCCCCAACCGCCCACCGCGTTGTTGACGAGCAGGTACATCTTCTCGCGCGGGATCCCGGAGCGATTGCGGGCCACGACGACGTCGTTGACCTTCCAGACCAGCTCGGTCGGCGTCCATTCGATGGTGTAGCGGCAGTACTCATCCTGGGGCTTGAACCCCGTGACGTTGCCCCCGTCCATCTCGTGGTTGTCGGAGCCGTAGTTCATCCCCCAGTGGTTGGTGAACATCATCTTGTTCGGTTTGTTGGTGAGGTGCTCGAAGACGTCGATCTCGGCGATGTGCCCGTTGGGCTGGTTCTCCATGCTCGTCAACAACCAAAAGGCCGGCCATTGTCCGCCACCCTTGGGCATCTTGCAGACGATGTCGAAGCGCCCGTACTGCTGCTCGAAGCGACCGTTGGTGGTGATGCCGCCCGACTCGAAGTCGGCGTGGGCGACCGGTGTTTTGGTGGCGGTTTGGTAGAGGACGCCATCCACCACCCGGTTGCCGTCCCGGGTGTAGATCTGCAGCTCGCCGGAGCCGTATTCGCCGCCGTAGAGGGTGCGGTCCCAGTAGTAGTCGCCGTCGGTGCTCCCCCACAGGGCGTCGTCGATGCCATCGGGGTTGGCGGGGGTGACGTCGAAGGTCACGTCGAGGGTCTTGACGAAGCGAGGATCGTTGGCCGGATCCGACAGCTCATTGACGCTGGGGAGCCCCCCGAGCTTGGCCTTGAGCCAGAAGCGCGTCTGGAAGAAGGACTCCTTGAACCACCCGCCGACGGCCTTGGCCGCCTTCCCGACCCAGGTGCGCGGCTCATTGATGTAGGTGGTGTCGCTGTCCCCAGGGATGGGATCGTGGTCCTTGTAGGCGACGGCCTCGGCCCCGGCGGTCGCAGATGCCCTGGTCAGCGGGGCGGCCATCGGATCCAGGGTCAGTCGAGATTGCCCCGGGCCGTTGAGATCCACCGACCGCGACCGGAGCTCGAGGCTGTCTCCGGTCCCGGTGGCCGGCGCGGCGGTGTTTGAGGTGGCCGACGGGTTGACCCCGAGGGTGCCGTGGTCGATCTGGTTTCCGAGGTTCTCGACGCGGGGCCGAGCGTCGGGATCATTGCGTACGACCACGGGGGACTCCTGATGTTGCGGATCGGGCTATTCTAGTGACACTCCGAGCCCCCCTAGCTTGCCAGGTCCACGCTCTCCTGCCAAGGCTCCCCTCGACGCATCGCAGCCAGGTCCACGAAAACCACGGAAATGTTCGTGCTTCTCCCAGGCATAAAGGGTAGAGGATGCGGACGGAATCTTCCGAGCCCCGCATTTGGGGCGTATTTGGATTGTGAAAGAGGAACACGGCCATGCCACAAGGAACGATCAAGAAGCTCGTCTCTGACAAGGGTTTCGGATTCATCAAATGTGACGACGCGGATCTTTTCTTCCACCGCTCTGCGGTCGAAGGCGTGAACTTTGACGAGCTGCACGAGGGCCAGACGGTCGAATACGTGGAAGGTCATGGGCCCAAGGGTCCGCGCGCTGAGAACGTGCGCCCAACCTAGCTCAGTTTCTCTTTAGCATTCAGACCGGCCGAGGGCGGCACCGCGCCCGAAGGCGACAGCGCGCCCTTGGACGAACCCACGTCCAAGGGCGATGTCGCGTCCGGTACCTGAGCCTCCATCCCATCGCAATCTCAGGGAATTCACCGACTGATCCGGCCGGCCCCTACGGTCTTGCCAGGTGCACGCGATTCTGCGAATACTTCCAGCCTCATAGGATAGCCCACCTGGCAGCAGCCCCTCTCGTACGCGAACGGAACCAATACCGACGCGCGTGTTGACGCGGGCAGAAGCTACGTGGTGGAGGTCGCGCAGTGCCGATTCCGTCCCCAACAATGAACGTCGTGCACCGGGCCGCTGACGCCTGGGCTGCCGATCACGGCTTTGCTTCCCTCGCGGCGGTGCCCTTGCCTCGCGTCGCCGAGCTCATCGCCGACGTTGCCAAGAGCACCGATCTCCCGGCCGTCCAGGTACGTGACGCGGTGCTAGCTCAAGCCGCCACGGAGCTCGACGCCATCGCCGGCGCCAATCGACACCTCGGCACCGTGGACCATTACCGTGGGGCCACGGTCCACCGCCCCCTGCACGGCGACGACGGCGTAGCCACGCCGATGGGCACCTTGATCAACGCGCGGCTTGGGAACCGGGACCCCGGGGTCGACCCCGCAGCCGGCGACGATGCCCCCGCCAGGGTCGCCTTGAGTCGCTTCAACACCATCTTCCACGAGACCGCCGAAGACTTCGAGGCCACCCGCGTCGTGGTCACCCGCCAGGCGAGCAAGAAGACCCTGCGCGAGCTCTCCGAGGCCTGCGGCAAGCTGCTCATGTTGTTCAACCGACTCGACGGCAGCCGCAACGACCGCCAGGCCAAGGAGGAGATCGTCCGCCTCTACGACAACCTCCTCTCCGGCACCGCCCGCCGCAAGGGCGTCTTCTTGACCAAGTCGACGCCGGACAAACCGGTAGCCTCCTTTTTGCTCGCCGACGACGGCGGCGCCAACCTTCCGGACGCCATCTCATCCCGGGGCCGGGACGTGCTCGGCGCGGGCTCGAGCCTGGCCACCGACGCGGCCACCGGCCGCACCTTCGTTCTCGACTACCAGGGGCAGGTAACCGAAGTCGCCACCATCGCCGAGTTCGTCCAACGTCGTGACGAGCAGTTCGAGATCGCCGATGACGCCGACGTCATCGCCGGGGACCCCAAGGCCCTGGCTGAGATGCGCTCCTTGACCGACCGGGAGCTGGCGCGCCTCGGGGGAGAGCCAAAGTACGTCTCCCTGCTCGAGGATGACAAAAACGAGCTCACCCGTGTCTACCCCACCAAGTGGGCCCGGGACAGCGGCGACCTGCTCACCCGTCGGGTGGTGTGCGACGGCCCCTTTGCCGGTATCTTCCTCGACGACCTGGTCCACGAGCTGACCCGGCGGCGCGGCCAGGGCAACGACTTCGACCCGAGGCGCGGTGAGTTGCCGACCACGCCCAAGCACGGTGAGCCCTTCATCACCACCACCACCCTGCGGGAGCGCGGCGAGAAGCGCCAGAAGCTCTACATCCGCATCCCCTCGAACCGCGCCTGGACCGAGACCCGTCGCTCCCTGCGGCGCCTCTCCGAGCTCGAGCCGTCGGTCAAGTACAAGAAGGGCAGCGAGAACACGACCTTCATCTTCGGACCGGAGAACTACAAGCTGGTGCGCGACATCGTCGATGACCTGATCCTCAACGGACCCGCCACGCGCATGCTCGAAGGTTATTTTGCGGAGCTCACCCGGGTGGAGATCGCGTCGTCCGATGCCGCCCTCGGCAAGCACAGCGCCGCGGCCATCGGTGGTTTCCGTACCGAGCTCAAGGGTTCCGACGGCAAGGCCCGCGACTTCGAGCTGACCTACTGGCAGCGCAAGTCCCTCGCTTGGCTCGAGGCCCGCGGCAACAAGGGCGTCATCGCCCTCGACACCGGCATGGGCAAGACGTTGATCGCCATCGGCATGATGCTCGAGCTGCGCGAGCGAAAAGATGAAAAGCGTCCCTTCCTGGTCGTCGGCCCGCCGGGGCTCGGCGGCAACTTCGAAACCGAGATCCGCAAGTTCTGCACGCCGGCGGTGGCCAAGGATCTGCTCGAGAAGCTGGTGGTGATGGACTACCGGGAGTTCTCCCGCGCCCAGCGCAAGGGAGAGCACGACGGCGAGCCCTTCGCCCCCGAGCAATTCGGCGCGGTCTTCTTCGATGAGGCGCAATGGATCAAGAATCGCCGCTGGGTCGGCGGCGCCTCGGCCCTGGCCTTCGAGCACCCCCACAAGGTGGTGCTCACCAAGTCGGTGATGAAGGACAGCGTCGACGACGTCTTCACCCTCTCCTGCATCGCCAACAACGTCGATCTCAACGACCGCGCGGCGGGCAAGGAGTACCGCTACATGATGCGCAAGTTCCGCAACCTCTACACCAACGTCGTTGGCGGTCGTACCGTTGGCGTCAAGGAAGAGGTGGAACTCGCGCCGGGTGACTTCATCGACCCGAAGCACAGCATGCACGCCTTCATCAAGGCGAACTTCCTGCACGCCGACAAGCGCATCGACGACACGCGGTTGCCACGCTTCAGTCTCAGCACCGAGACCATGAAGATGCGCCCCAAGATGGAGAAGGAGTACCGGGTCAAGACCAAGCGCATCGCCAAGCTGATGCGCGGCATGGTGTCGCTCTATCGGGACCAGGGGGTCAGCCGCGAGTACATCGACGCCCGGGGCCGCACCCGTCGCGAGCTCAACCCGCTCGCCCGGAACAAGCGCATCGCCAAGATGTTCGGCCGGGATCTGCGCGCCTTGATCAACGAGGTCAACGATCTGGGGAACAACCGCGCCAAGCTCGATCGCGCCGCGGAGCTCGTTTGGAAGCACCTCGACGCCAAGCCGAAAACCCGCGCGGCGTTGTTCAGCGACTCGGCGGAATACGTGCGCGCCAGCGCCCTGCGGCTCTCGGAGAAGATCCCTGGCAAGATCCACGCCGCCTGCCTGCGTAAGGAGATCCGCTTTTACCAGAACGGCAAGGAGCTAAAGGAGATCGGCGGTCATCGATTGCCCTTCAAGCCCAAGGGCTACACCGCCGATAGCGGTCGCGCCTATGACGCGGCCACCTGGCACAAGTTCGTGCTGGATCAGGTAATCGCCCCCCAGGCCGAGATCGCCACGGCCACCCTGTTCGGCCCCTCCTACCAAGAGGGCCAGAACATGCAGTGGGCCAACCTCGGGATCCATCTCGACCGCGACACCTGGAGCCGGCAGAACACCGAGCAGCGCGAGGGCCGGATCTGGCGCAAGGGCCAGAAGCAGCCGGTGAGCTTCTACAACCTCGACTGGGTCTACCGGCGCCCCCAGGACGAATTCGATCGCTCCCTCGACGAGGTGCGCGCCCTGTACGAGAAGGTCAGCGGTCAAATCTTCCACGACATCATCGTCGTTCCCCAGGCCATGGAGCTCGGCGAGGAGTGGGCCGGGGTGCGCGAGCCCGATGACCTGCGCCTCGACACCAGCGTGCTCGAATACGCCTTGGTCCCGTCGCTGCGAAACGCCGCCGAGCGCGGGGGATACTAGTGTCCGCCAGTCACCCTCAAACCCTGGCCGAGTGGCGTGCGTACACCGACAACCTCGATGGCGCCGAGCTCATCGCCGAGGCCAAGGCGGCGAACTGCGCCAGCTTCGTGCGCATGCTCCAGGAGGAGGGTTACCCGCCCGAGGATATCCACGCCATCTTCCTGATCTTCGCGGCCCGCCTACGCGCCACCGGGCTGCGGCCGCCGGGCAACGGGCTTTACGACTACCACGAGCTGACTTGACGGGGCGCGACGCAACCCCCTAGAGACTGCTCTCCCCGCCGCGAGCTGCCGGCCGGGAGAACCGACCAGCCCCCAACAGATCCCAGCGGGCGATCTCGCCAGCTCTCGCCCACGGTGACTAGAGATAGATTAAGACGCCGAGCTGAGCGAAGAGGCTGTGCTCGATGGCCGGGAGCGCATAGATGTCGGTGAAGCCAATCGTAGCACTGCCGTCGTAGGTATCTGAGGAGCGAACGGCGATGGTTTTTGATTCGGTGTCAAAGATCTGCAGGTCGTAGCCGACAGCGCCGTGCAGAGCGAGGTGCTCCATCAACAGGAGCTCCGCGCCGATTCGGATGTGTACCGCGCCACCGACGCGCCAAGCCGCGGGATCATCCGGCCTGAGACGGGCGCTCAGGGAGCAGCCGCCGAGCTCGGCGTCGTATTCGGAGTAGGCCGGGCAGGCGGTTCCGCCGAGAGCTGGGATCACCGCCGAGACCCAGACGTTTTTGATCTCGCGCTGCTCCACAGCGAGACCGATGCCGGCAGCGGCGTAAGGTAGGAAAATGCCGTTGGACGGCCTGACCAGCACGTGGGGTCCGAGACGCAGGTTCCACAGGTTGAACCGCGGGCGGCTCTCGAGCACCGTCACGCTGGCGATGGTGCGCGGGTCGCCGCTGACCGGGTCGAAGCTGCTGTCAACGCTCCCGAGGCGACCCTGGAGGATCGGGCGCTCGGTGCCGTAGGCGAGGCTCACGCCAAAGCCGATCTCGAGGTACTGCCAGGGCAGGTAGCCGGCCTCGATCTGGAGGAGGCCCTGGGGCACCTTGGCGTGAAAGACGCCGTCGCCGGAGAAGGCCCCGCCCATGGGCAGGCGAAAGCCAGGCAACACGCGCAAGCTCCAGGTCTTGGGTTTCTCCGCCAGGTAAACGCGCTCGAAGGCGGTCTCCGAGATTGAGCTGGCGACCTTCTCGTCGAGATCCGACATGAGCGCCTGGGACGCGGTGCGCAGGGACGCGCTGATCTGGGCCACGTCGCCATACAATGTTTGTTGGATGCGCCGCAGGGCGCTGCCGTCCTCGGTGCTAATCAAGGTCAGGGTCAGGACCCGGGCGCTGCCCAGGGCGGCGAGGCTGCCCTTGACGATGAGTTTTGCCTCGGCGCGGCGCGAGGCCTCCATCAGGGCCTGGCCACCTTCGTCATCGGAACCGAGGATCTGTTTGAGCGCTCCGTACTCGATGACGTTACGGATATCCTCGTAGGTGAGGACGTCGTAATCGGTGGCGGCGGTGATCTGCTCGGCGACGATGTCCGACAGGGTGTCGGAGATTTCCACATCGCTGCCTTCGGCGCGGATCGGGTAGACGATGAGCCGATCGGCAGCGTGGGCGCTGCCCGCGGCGGTGACCGCGAGCAGCACGGCGACGATAGTCCGTACCATGGAGTGCGGGCTTTCTGGTGCGAAAATCAACGACCCTGGCAGATCAGCTCGCGTCTTCGAAGCAACAGGCTTCGGTGACGTCACCATCAACGAGCGGGTCATCACATACGGGAGCGGTGAAAGAACCTGAGGCCGTTTTGCCGTCCCCATCGTCATAGGTGAACGATCCCACCACCTCTGTCGGGGTCACCGTGGTCAGCTCGATTTGGCCGGTGGGACTCGTTACTGCAAATCCACCGGCGCTCCAGACACATGTGCCGGCAACGGTACCAGCAGCGCCGATGGTCATTCCGGCGCCGGACATGAACGGCGCATCGAGAGGCGAGATTTCGTCATTGTTGAAGAGGTAGATCCCAGGGAGCGGGAGGCCCGGTGGGTCAACAGCGCTCGAGACTTCGACCAGCCTGGCTGTGTAGAGCTCTTCGCCGTCGACAATTTGGGCTGCCTCTTGCAGGCCACAGGCAGCGGTTGTTTGGGTGTAGAAGTTGATCATCAGCAGGTGCGTCGGGCCGCCTTCACCCGAAGCGGTTTTCACGTGCGCCGCGACGCCGACCGCGGTCCAAGGCCTGCCGTCATCCATTCCACTGACATCCGTCGTACCCACGGGTGCGTCGGGGTTGATAGCGCTGCAGCTGTGATCGCCGCCACCACTACCGCCGCCCGTACCACCGGTTCCCGAGCTCTCGTCACTCATGTTCAAATCGACGATGGTCGGAAGACCCGACGTGCCGCTCTCGCCTTCGAGTTGAACGATCAAACTGAAGGCTTTGGTCAACGCCTGGCTCGGAGCGTTGATCACACAGGGAAATGATACGAAGCCCGCGGTGTTGGGTACTGCGCTGGTGGCGAGCTCGAAGTAGCCTTCACCACCATCGACCTGGACAAAGAGCTTGGTGAGCGCGTCGCTGCCGGTTTGAAAATCCACCTCGACCTGGAACAGCACACCAAATTCAATCGGATCGGGAAGCGTAACGCTCGTCACCTGAGGCTCAATCCCGGTATCGGCACCGGCCGGGAGATCTCCCGCGATGGCACTGGAGTCGGGGATATCCAGGTTGTCGTTGAGCTCCTGAGCCGTGAGGCTCGATAGATCAATGCCTCCGGTACCGCCGTCGTCGCCACCCCCGGACGAGCAGGAAAGCGAAAAGACACAAACCGACACTATTGATAGGCGAAGCACGGCTACCCCCTCCTTGAAATACCCCACAACCGATGCTGTGCTACCTATGAAATAGCACGCTTGAAGCCGCAGAGCTACCCCAGGCGCGTCCTCACTTCCTGCCCCTGCCACCGGCGCGACCCTACTCGGTTGGTCCACCGGCGGCCAGGGGGAGCCCCCGGGTCATTGGCTCGTCCTGGCGGAAAACACCACCGCGTCCCCGGAGACGAGCTTGATCCCCTGGCAGGCCGCGGATGCCATCGAAGCCCGACGCTTGATCCTGCAAGTTGACATGAAGGCCGGGTTTCAATGTCGTCCCACGGGCGAATCCGGTCTTGGAGCTGACGCCGGCGCCGAGGTCGCCCTCGACTACATCGAGGCGCGGCTGAGGTATGAAGCTCCTTGAAAAACACCTCACGGTCGGTGACGGCCCGACAGCAACCGTCGTAGTCGACTATCGCCTGCGCAGGCGTCGTATCGGCCAGAGCAGCGTTAGCAGTAGCCACCAGGCCGGTTTGGCCGAGGACGTGCACGAGCAGCCGCCCCCCGGGGTTGCACCATCGTCGTTGGCATCGTCGTCGCTGGCATCGTCGTCGACCGGGTCACAAACATCCCCCAGGCCATCGTTGTCGCTGTCACTCTGGTCGGGGTTCCCCACGCCCGGACAGTTGTCGAGGTCGCCACAGATACCGTCGCCGTCGAGATCGTCATCGCCGTCGTTGGTGCACGCATCGCAGGCATCGCCCAGCCCGTCGCCGTCGATATCGGCTTGATCGATGTTCGCCACATCGGGACAGTTGTCGGCATTGCTGCACAACCCGTCACCGTCGACGTCGTCATCCGGGTCGGCAGGGCACAGGTCGCAGGCATTGCCCAGTTCATCCTCATCGGAATCGAGCTGATCTGGGTTGGCGGCGTCCGGACAATTGTCGAGGTCGCCACAGATGCCGTCGCCATCGGGATCGTTGTTGGAGTCGTTATCGCAGGCGTCGCAAGCGTCGCCCAAGCCGTCGTTGTCGGCGTTACCCTGGCCGGGGTTGGCCACGTCGGGGCAATTGTCGACGTCGCCGCAGACTCCATCGCCGTCCACGTCGTTGTCGGCATCGTTGTCGCAAGCGTCGCAAGCGTCGCCCAAGCCGTCGATGTCGGCGTCACCCTGGCCGAGGTTGGCCACGGCCGGACAGTTGTCGAGATCGCCACAGACGTCGTCGCCATCGCTGTCGTCATCGGGGTCATTCGGACAGACATCGCAGGCGTCACCGAGTCCGTCGCCATCGGCGTCGGCCTGCTCGACGTTGACCACGGCGGGGCAGTTGTCGACGTTGCCGCAAACGGCGTCTCCGTCGCTGTCGTTGTCGGGATCATCGGGGCAGAAGTTGATGCTGCTGAGCCAGACGTTGATCCGGTCGTTGGCGTTGTCGACGCTCACCAGGTCGAGGTCCCAGTTGCCGTTGACATCCCCGATGGTCATGTCGGAGACGAGTACCGGAAGCAGGGGCGCGGGCACCCAGAACACGCCGGAGCCATCGCCCTGGAGTACCGCGCCGCCACCGCCCCCCAGCAGGGCCGTCTGGGATAGCACGAATATATCCACGTCTCCATCGCTGTCGCCGTCACCGATGAGCACCTTGCGGGTGAAAGCCCCAGCCTCGTAGTGCCTCTCCAGGGTGAAGTTGCCGGCGCCGTCACCGAGCAGGACGCTCGCGGCGAAGTGACCGTCGCCAAAGCTGTTGTTATTGGCGGTGACCACGTCGAGGTCGCCATCGCCGTCCACGTCAGCCAACGCGACATCGACGACCGCGATCGTGTCCGCCGTGAAGTGAGTCGCCGGAGCAAACAGGGTGCCGCGGTCGGTGCCCCCTGCGTTGAGGAACACACTAATATTGCCGGAGGTGCGATCTCTGGCCATCACGACATCCAGGTGCTCGTCGTCGTTGACATAACCGAGGGCCACGGCTCTGATGTCACCGCTGTCGCCCGTGTCGTAGAAGGTCAGGGGGAGGTCGACGAGGTAGGCCGGCACCTCGGGGCCGTACGCCACCACGAGATCGTTCTGCGAGTTGGTCACCACGTCCGGGTTGCCGTCACCGTCCACGTCCCCCACTTCCAGGGCCGCCCGGGTGGGCGGGTTGTAGCCCAAGGGTTTGTTGCTGAACGGCGCGAAGATCCCGGGGGTCGCGTCGCCTCCCGGATATAGGATCTCGTTAGCAAGCCAGTAGATATAACCTTGAGAGGAAACCACCAGAAAGGAATCCAACCCGCCGTCGCCGTCCATGTCGGCGAGCGTGCCGGCCGACGGTGAATTGTTGGCCATCCCGGAATAGGTGACGTGGGTTGGGGGCCCGAAAGCCCCGAGCCCGTTGCCCAACAGCTCGCTGATGTTCAGGGCCTCGTTGGCGGTCACGGCGTCGAGATCGCCATCGCCATCGATGTCGCCGAGGGAGACCGAGATCGGACCGTCACCGGTGTCGAAGGCAATGCCGCCAACACCCACGGCGTCAGCGCCAAAGTGTCCCGTACAGTTGCCGGGCATGACGGTGACGTCGCTCAGGTCCACGCCGTTGGTGCTGCCAATCACGGCGTCGAGGCAACCGTCCCGGTTCAGATCGTTCAGAGTCAAGCCCATGAGCCCCACGCTGCCGATAACCGACGCGATCGGGGCGGCGAAATCACCCGCCCCGTCGCCCATCAACACGCTGATGTCGTCACTGATGGAATTGCCGACGAGGATGTCCAGCATGCCATCGCGATCCACATCCACCAGACCCACCATCATCGCGCCGCTGCCGGCCGCGAAGCTGATGGCGTCGGCAAAGACGCCCGCGCCGTCGCCGAACATCACGTCGACTAGGCCGGTGTCGATGTTCACCAACACGAGATCGAGGTTGCCATCACCGTTGACGTCGCCGTGGGCCAGGCCGGCGAGCATGCTGCCTAGGGCGAGGCCTGCGTTATCCAACCCGGTGTCGTCGAATTTGTGTGGCGCCGGTGACGGAGCGGTGAACCCCGGAGACATCTTGCTATCGCCGACCAGAAACTCGAAGCTCGGAGCGTCCTGCGTTGATTCGTTTGAAAATACATCGTAATGATTGGATATCATCAGAATGATGTCGAAATCGCCGTCACTATCGACGTCCGCGAGGTCGAGATGGACGATGGACCATTCGAAATACAAACTCTCGTACCCAAGGTACCAGTAAAGACTCACCGGATCGAGAAGCTGACCCGTACCGTCACCGAGTAGCACCTCGAAGCGAATGTAGTCTTCGCCAAGCGGTGAGTACTGCGTGTCCTCGCGAACAGCGACGAGGATATCGCGGTTGCCATCACCATCTACGTCTGCAACGGCCATTAGTGGCGTGTTGCCCTCAAAGTGGAGCCCCTCGAATATGCCTTTGACTGCCTGCGATGAGCTCGTTTC
>JAUUZB010000774.1 GCA_030590185.1 Deltaproteobacteria bacterium | reverse complement strand
ATGTCAAAGCTGCCCAGGGTCTGCTCGGCCGCCGGCAACGGCTGTCCCGACATGTCGTTGGCGGTGACGACCACGGTGTAGGGGGCGTTCGCTTCACCACCAAGGAGGGGGTAGCTCCAGAGGAAGCTGAAACCGTCGTTGCCGGGGTCCGCCACAAAGGCCAGGCCATCCACGGTGGTGGTGACCAGGACGTTCTGGACCTCCTCATCAAAGCCAAAGGAGGCGGTGATGGTGGCCCCGGCCCCGGCGATCGCGGGTGCCACCGAGGTGTAGACCACGCTCGGGGGGGAGTAGTCGTAGCGCACGTCGTAGGCGAACAGGCTCGCGAGGTTGCCGGCGGCGTCGGTGACGTCGATGACGATCGGGTAGCTGCCGTCGCCGAGGGCGTCATCCGCCGGGTCGTGCCGACAGACCCAGTGGGTGGCGTCGACGACGAAGGTGCAGCCGTTGCCGGTGGCGCCCTCCTCGAGCACCGAGCCGACCCGCATCCGTGGGGTGCCAACCGCGGCTTCGTTGATGGAGAGATCGACCCAGAAGGGTGGGGTGCCGGTGTTGACGATCAGCGGGGCGGGACTGACCAAGGTCAGCGCGTAACCGGCGGTGGGCGAGCCAACCAGGATCGGGGCCTCCCGGTCGAGGGTGAATGTTCCGACGCCAAGGGTCGCGACCGGGTTGCCCACCGGGTCCTGCACCGCGGCGCGGATTTCGTAGAGGATGCCATCCGCCGCTGGCGGGCCTAGGGGGACCGGGCAGGTGTAGACGAAGCTCTGACCATCCGCGAAGCTCTCGGAGCAGGTGATCGTGGTCGCGGCCCCGGTCCCCTGTACGACCACGTCGACAATGATGGCGCCCGGCCCGCCGGTGCGCACCACCTCGTCAAAGGTGAAGCTCGCTTGCACGGTGCCGCCCTGACCGGCGAGGGCTGGCGTCACCAAGCTGGCGCTGAGCTGCGGTGACTGAAAGTCAAAGGCGATGCTTCCGACCGAGGCGCTCGCGACGTTACCCGCCGCGTCCATGAACTCCACGGTGAGCGGGTGCACGCCGTGCGTATCGCCGCCGGCGCTGCTCACAACATGGGTGCAAACGAAGTGGTCGGCGGGCAACGGCCCGGGGCTCGCCGCGCAGTTGGTCTCCAGATCGCCGCTGATCCAGAGGCGGGGCAGCAGGTCGATGGCGGCGTCGGTGTAGAAATCGACCGTGAAGCTGTCACCATCGCGCACCGGGTTGGGGCTCACGACCGGCGATGGGGCCCCGGCAAGGGCTGGCGGTGTCAGATCGATCAGCACCGTACCAATGGGAAAGTCGGTGAGCGCGTTGCCGGCGCGGTCGTTGGTGCTGACGGTCACCACGTGGTCTACCTCGTTCTCGGTGCCGAGCATCACGTGTTCGTAGGAGAACACCCGCTCGTCCGGATCGAAGGGCGCTACCTGGGTGAAGAAGGTGGTGCTCGGCGACCCGTCGTTGGTGGTCACCGCCGGAGTCTGCACCGGCTCGAGAAAGTCGAGGCTCAAGCGCACGGTGCTGCCCGTCCCAGCGGGGGTCGGCTCCAGGGTCGAGAAGCTGACCACCGGCGGTGAAAAGTCGAGCACCGCCACGGTGGGTCCGGCCGGGAAGGCGACGCCGTCGCTGGTGTCAAAGGAGGTCCGACCGCCGCCGGCGTCCACCATGATCCCCTGGAGTACGTGCGGGCCCTGGCTCTCGGCGCCGGTGACGGTGGTGGTCCAGGTCAGGCCATCGGCGGAGGTCAAGGGTAGGCCGCTGAGGGTGACCAAGCTCGCTAGCGGGTCGATGTCGTCGGAGGGATCCGCGACCAGGTCCACGGTCGCGATCTCGACCGTGAAGGTGTCCCCGGCGCGCAGGTAATACAGACCACCGGTGGGGGCTGGCTGGGTGACGGTGATGCTCTGGATTTGCGGCGCCGTGGTGTGGATGGTGATCGAGTCGGACTGCGGCGGGATCGGGTTGCCCACCGTGTCGATGGCGGTGATGGTGAAGTTGTAGGTAGGCCCGTCGATCTCGGTGTCGTCCACCACCCGGGTCCAGGTGATGCTGGTACCGGTGGTGGCCTGGGAGAGGCCGAGGCCGTCGGCGCCGGTGAGGGCGACGCCGGTGAGGGTCTCGTCGGCGCCCAGGGTGATGCTGATCGTCTCGCCGAGCCGGGTGAAGCCGCCTGGGGGGACCACCGCCAGGCTGACCACCGGCGAGCGATTGTCGAGCTCCACGAAGACGCTGGCGCTGGCCAGGTTACCGGCCGGGTCACTGCCCACGAAGCGGACCTCCTTAAAGTCGTCCGGCTCGGTGAGCCAGGTTGCAAAGGAGAAGGTGCAGGCGTAGACCGGGGCGGCGGTGGTGTCGCAGGTCAGGTCGGCGAGGCCATCGCCGGTTGCGTCGTCGAGGTTGATCACCGCGAGGGCGTGGCCCACGATCCCGGGGGAGACCGGCTCGGACACGGTCACGTTCAGGGTCACGGTCTCGTAGCCGGCGATGCGACTGAAACGGGTGACGCCAGCGGTGTCGATGGCCACGATGGTCGGCACGGTGCCGTCCACCCGCACGGTGGCGGTGGGCGCGTTGGTCGCCGCGTTGCCGGTGGTGTCGGCGCCGGTGGCGGTGAACGGATAGTCGCCGTCCTCCCCGGCCAACACGGTGTGGTTCCATTGGTAGTAGATGTTGGAGGCGGAGACGCGCGCCGCCTGCTCGGCGGCGGTCAGCAGCGCGAAGTCGATCTGGGCGCCCACGTCGTCGAGCGGTTTGTCACTGCGTACGATGATCGACACGATCTCGTCGCGGGCCGCGGCGCGAACCGTTGGATCAGGCGCCACCTCAATCGTCAGGGTGGGGCCGGTGTAGTCGACCGTCACCGGGCCGAGCACCTTGACCTCCGAGGGGTTGGCGCCGCGGTCGGTCACCTGCACCTTAATAGTGCCGCTGCTCTCCGGGTGGATGGTGTCGTCGATGGCGAGGGCCCAGATCAACCCGCCGCTGTCCCAGGCGTAGGGTTGCGAGGCGTCGCCGGAGAAGTTGGTCTGGCCGAGGGTGACGCGCTCGGTGACGGTGTCGGGCCCTAGCTGGTACACGAGATCAACGAAGGCCGCCCGCTCTGGGTCCACGATGATCGGCTCGTCGATCGCAAAGGTGACCTCGAGGCTGTCGGCGTGGTTGAAGGGTACCGGCTGGCCGTGGGTGGCGTTGGTCCAGGTTGGCTCACCGATGAACAGCGGTGGCTCGGCGTCGATCACGGTTTGGCTGGCGGTGGCGCTGGTGAGCTGCGTGTCGCCGGTTGGGTTGCCGGCCAGATCCTCGAAGGGGCGAAGGTGGAGGTCGTAGGCGATCACGCCCTGGGCGTCGCTCGCCACCGGGTAGAAGCAGGTGTACTGGTTGTCGTTGGCCAGTTGGATGACCATCGGTAAACAGCCAACCCCGCAGGTGCCGGTGGTCAGGGCGTCGGAGCTCGGCTCGACCAACCAGACCACTGGCTCGCCCGCGGTCGGCTCCGAGAGGGTGAAGGTTACTAACGGATCGCGCAGCGGCCCCGCGAACTCGATGAGCTGTTGGGTGTTGCCGCCGGTCGGCTCCGGCACGATCTCGGGGGGCGAGAAATCGAAGAT
>JAUUZB010000524.1 GCA_030590185.1 Deltaproteobacteria bacterium | reverse complement strand
ACGGTGCTGTTCGCCGCCCTGCTGATCATCGCACCCGCCTGGCGAGCCGGCCCGCCGTTGCCGCTCTATGGGCGAGCCCTCGCCATACTGGAGGCGGCTCGGCCGGAGGCGTTGCCCCGCGACCCGGCCGTCGCAGCGGCGCTCGAGCGCGCCAGGATTGCCGGGCTGGCGGATGCGGCCCTGCTGCGCGTCGATGTTGCGTTGGCTCAAAACGACACACCTGAGCGTCTGCGCCCCTTTTGCCCCGAGGGGGGGCGCGAGGTGCTCGGCGCCCACTGGCGAAACAGCGTCGAGCGCGGCCGCCGCATCTGCGCAGCTCTCGCCGGGCTGCCGGAGGATGGCGCCGCCCGACTGGCGTCCAACCTCGATCCCGGCCCCGCCCCAGCGCTACTCCGCCTCCGCGCCGATCTCCTCTTCGAGGCCGGCCACCTCCACGCTGCCCTCGCCGCGACCGAGGCCGCCACCGCAGCAGGCGACCCCTGGGCCCAACGCAACGCGGTCCGCGCCCTCCTCGATCGGCGCCGCTGGGAGCAGGCCCTGGCCGCGGCCAACCCCACAGACCCCCTGACCACCCTCTGGCTATTCCCCGACCGAGAAACACCAGCAGCCTGGACAGCCTGGAACCAGGCCTGGACCACCCTCAACGGCCTGCAGGACCCAACCAGAATCGGCGTGCGCCCCACGGACGCACCCGGTGACCTTCTCGCGATCCTCGACCCGGACCTCGGCCGATGGGTGATCGCAACCCGGACCCGCTACGCCACCCGGTTCGCGGTCAGCGTGCCCCTTCCCCCCGGCCGTCGGGTGCCGGCCGTGGTCTCGCTGTTGGTGCGCAACCGTCGGGGCCTGGAGCTAGCCTTCGTCACCCAGCCAGGCGAGCGTCTCACCTACACCTGCGATCCATTCCCCCCGCGGCCGTCGGAGCTCGTGTTGACGCTGCCCGCCGGGGTGTGCGGCGGCCAATGGGGCCAAGTGCGTCTTGCCCCCGCCGCCTCGCTCGTGGGGCCCCTGGCGCGCGTCACCCTGCGCGGCGACTTCGCCCTGGCCAACTTAGAAATCACCCCGCCCAGGGTGGAGCCCCCATGACCCGCCGGGTAGAGACCCTCGGCGGCGTTGCCCTGGTCGCGGTCGCCGCAGCCATCCCAATAGGGGAGGGGGTGACCTGGGCGGCGGTCAGCCTCTGGGCCGTGGCCCTGGCGTGGCGCTGGCGGGATCTGCAAATCGCCGCGCTACGGGCATCAGAGGTACGCGCTTTTGGCCTCGGCATCGCGGCCTGGATCCTCGCCGGAGTCGCAGCGGGCCTGCTCGCGGGCACCGGCCTGCCCTCCGCCCGAGCCCTCGGACCTATCCTGCCCATGGCCCTGCCCCTGTTGCTCCTAATCAGCCAACCGAGCCCTCGCTGGCTGCGCCGCGCCGCAATCGCCTTCGTCGTCGCGCTGGCCCTGGCGAGCATTCTAGGTGTTGTACAATACGTATATAATGTGAGGCCCGGGGAGTTCATCGCCCGCACCGACGCCTTAGCCCTGGCCCAGGGGCGCCTCCCCGGCGATCTGCAACGCACCGCCGCCGGTGGCTTCTATTTCCACCGCCTCAAGCTCGCCCACGTATTGATGATCGGGATCGCAGCCCTGGTGGCGCGACAGGTGGTCTGGCCCCTGGCCCGCGGCCGGCGCATCCTCGAGCTCTCCCTCCTGGGCCTGCTCAGCGTGGCCCTGGCCCTGACATTCAGCCGCGCCGCCGTCGTCGCCATCGTGGCGGCGATCGGCCTGGGCCTCGCGGCACGAGCCCCCCGCGGCCCGCTCGTGGCCGGCGGCCTCGCCATCGCTCTGCTCCTCCTTTCGCCGTGGGCGGGCGGTGCGGATCAACTGGCCGCCCTAAATCCCACCGTGGCCACCCGCGGCCTGATCTGGTCCCGGGCGGTGGAGGTGATCGGTGACCACCCACTCGGCGCGGGCCTCGGCCAATACCGACTCGTCGCGGATCGCTACCTCGAGGCAACGGAGCCGGGCATCGTGCCCCCGGGGGCGGGCGCCCACAGCCTGGTGCTCACCACCTGGGCCGAGACCGGACCGCTCGGCCTCGCCGGGTTTGCCTGGGCTTGGCTCGGTCTGGCCTGGTTTTGCGCCCGCCGGCTGCGCGACCGGAGCGCGACGATAGGGGAGCAGACCTGGGCCCTGACCGGTGTGATCGCCTTGACCGCCCTGTGGGGCGCGGGCCTGATGCACGATCCCTTCTTCCACCGCGTGGTGGCCCTGGCTTTTTTTGCCCTGGTGGGCGCGTTGTTGCTCCAACGACCAACTCAGGCCGCTGACCCCGGCCCCGTCGCCTGACCCCCGTGCTTACCCGTCCGTAGGCAAACTGCCGGATATCCTTGACGTGCCGTGCCAACAACGGCATGAAGCCCCCCGTCCACTTCCCAATGAGAGGCACTGACATGCGTAGATTCGGCCTTCTGTTTGTTCTTGCGGCCTTTGCGGTAGTTGGCTGT
Organism: Deltaproteobacteria bacterium; assembly: GCA_030590185.1. The sequence continues at coordinate 2,021 of JAUUZB010000524.1, read as the reverse complement.
GAAGACGGACCCGATCAGATCTTCGAGCCCAACACGGGCGATCCCTCCGATCAAAACGGCTACGCCGAGGATGCAGCCATTTGGGTCCAGGACGGTGGCAAACCGTTCGACGTCTCCGGGGGTGGCTCCGATGTCACCGGCCAAGCCAAGTTTTGTGATGTCGAAGAGCAGGACGAGTTGATCCAGACCATGGTCGTGCTCCCGATCATCCCCGACGTCTCCGTGGGCGGTGTGCCGCTGTGGACCGACGACGGCCTGCCGATGCCCGCCGACGATCTTCTCGGCGTGCCGGAGTATGGCGTGGACGCCGAGGGCAGAACCATCGTCACCAACAATAAGTTCTGCGACTCGACTCAGGTCTACGCCAACGCCTTTGTATGGGGCAGCGACCTCGACATTATCATCTTCTTCGACCAGGAGACCCGTCTGGTCACCGACGCCGCCGCCTACGGCAACTACTTCGGCAGCCTCGGCGGTACCTTCGTCGAGGACCCGGCCGGCGCGGATGAGCGGGACGTCCAGGTGACGATCCGCATGGGCGATAAGGTCAGCATCGACGGCGTCGACCTCGAGAATTATCCGGACTGGCTCGAGGCGGACAACGCCAGCGCCATCTACAAGATGATCCGCGAGGAGCACTTTGGCTCGGCGCCCCTCGGCGACAGCTTCAACTGCATCACTCAGCGCACCTGCACCATCATCTACGTCGATGACCGCGACAACCCGCTGGTCCCCCAAACCACGCTGCTCTACTACCCGAACACCGGCGTCATCCTGGAGTTCCAGGAGGAAGGCACCGTCACCTGGATCCAGCTCGAGGGCGTGCGCATCGCCCCCTTTGAGGTCGGCGCCACGGTCGACTTCGACACGGTGGCGGGCGGTGACATCAACATCACCCTCGACTCCGGCACCTGCAACCTCGATTTCGACGCGCCGCTGACCTGGTCGACCTTCGTCAGCAGCTGCATGAACAGCGATGAGACCCTGCTCGGCCGCGCCAACTACGACGTCTCCACCACCCGCGACGCGGTCTTCGTCTCCTTCACCAACGTCGACGTTGGCTTCAAGAAGACGGACCTGGCGGTGCGCTGGCCCAACGCGGCCACCGATCTGTTCCAGGACGGCGCGCGGCCCGGGGCTGATGACGAGTTCTACAGCCTGAGCTTCTACCGCTTCATGGAGGCGGAGATCCCGCAGTTCGCGCCGGTGACCCTGGCCACCGAGTACGCCATCCGGCTGCAAACCCTGTTGGCCGATTCCATCGCTGGCCCCTACTGCGACGCCAGCGGGACCTACCCGGCCTGCAACCTCCTCGACACCGCCGACTCCACCTGGACCTGCAACCTCGCCCTGAGCCGGTGTGAGAACAGCGACCACCCGTTCACTACCTTCGCCGCGCTGGCCGATACCCTGGCCCCAGCGGTCATCAGCGGTGTCACCACCGACCTGCTCTTCAACGACGCTTCCGCACCGCAAACCATCGACATCCTCGTTGACGATCAGGGCGAGCCCTGGATCCCGCAGGTCATCCAGGAAGTGCAGGACATCTACGGCGGTCTGCTGCCCGAGCACGAGCTGCAGGTCATGGGCCTCGACCCGACCATCAACGTCGAGTTGATTCACCCCTACACCGCGGCGGTGCTCGCCGCCTTCACCAACGGCGCCAGCGACACCGCGGTGTTCAAGAACATCATCAGCAGCGACGACAAGGATTGGTCCATCGGCTACGCCAACTTCGAGATCAGCAACGAGCCCTACCGCATGGTCGTCCAGTTCAGCCTGAACTACGGCGCCATCACCGCGGTCAGCATCTCCAAGGGGACCAACTTCTTCGACGATGTCGTCGCTGATACCAGCCCCAACCCACCGTATTTCGAGTTCGCCGCGGCCCTGAGCGATGAGTATTTCGGCCTCGGTGGCCGCGCCATCAACGTGATTCGCGGCAGCGCCGACCGGCAGCTCGAGACCGTCGACGTCGAAGTCGACCTCTCCGAGGGTGCCCCCCTCCCGGACAAGTGGGT
>JAUUZB010000137.1 GCA_030590185.1 Deltaproteobacteria bacterium | reverse complement strand
GTCGTTGCCGGAGCGAAACATGTCCGGGTGGGAGGCGAAGGCGGTGTGAAAGGTGTGCGGCACCTTGTGCAAGACCTGTAGCGCCTGGATGCGCTCCACCGACGCCACGGCCGCGGACGGCGAGTTGGCGTCGCCGCGGCAGTTGTCCGGGAATGGCATGCCGTCGGAGAGGAAGATCGTCTCGTAGCGGCTCAAGCTACGCGCCTGGTCCGACAACCGGGCCATGTCGCCATCGAGCATCAGGAAAGCCTGAGCGAGGGCCTTGTCATAGCCGGTGTTGGAGCTGGTTTGGGCGATCTGGGTGATCGAGAAAAGGATCTGGGGCCCGTCGGTGGAGAAACCGGCGAGACCTCGATCGTCGCGGGTATGCACCACCACGTCTCCGAAGAAGCTCAGCAGCGCGATCTCGACCCCGGGCCGGATGGCGAGGGTCACGGGATCCTCGACGTAGCGCATCACCAGATCCCGAGCCGCCGAGATCCGTTGGTTGTTCGGATCCGTGACGTTCATCGAGTTGGAGCGGTCGATGATCAGCGTGATCTTGAGGAAAGCCTCGAGATCGGTGGAACCCTCGGCGCAGAATCCGCCGGTCAGGCTGATCCGGTTGTCGAGCTCCCCTTCGGTTAGCTGCGGCGGGACGTAGAGATCAGCGTCGGTGCAGGCCGTCGCCAGACCGAGCGGTACCAGCCCCAACAATACGAGCCGCAGCCATTTCTTGCGTAGCATCATCACCCCCCAACCATCATCCGGGGAAGACGTGACAGACACCATCCTCGCAGGTTTGCGAAGCGGCGCAGTCCACGTCGGTGGAACAGGTTGCCCAGCAATACTCGTCTCGACATTCGGTCCCCCCTGGACACTCGATCAGATCCGGGGCGGTCCCAACCTGGCACCCGACCCGGCAGCTGCCCTCGACACAGCTATAATCTGGGTTCCCACAATCGGTGTCATCACAGCAGTCGGCGGGGCGGCAGATCCCCTTCCAGCAAGCCTCGGTCGAACAGCCGCAGTCGCTGTTGTCCGTGCAGGCCATCAGGCAGTCGCGGTCCTCGTCGTAGATCCGAGCCGAAATGTCGGGATCGAGAAACACCGGATCGATGGCCTGGAAATAGCTGAAGTCGGTCTCCACCAGGTTGAGCTCGCCGTCAAAGGGCAGCTTGAGGGTCGGGGGCACCCACCGCGCCCAGACGCAGCCCACGCGGTAGACCGGGGTCGAGCCGAGGGCGTCGGCCATGTTCTCGGTGATGTAGACCATGACGCGGTTGTAGCCGACGCCCATGCCGTCGACCGTGACCGCCTCGCCGGTGGGGGTGAGCTTGATCTTCCTGATGGTGAAGTCATAGCAGGGCCGACCGTCGACGGCGTAACCGGACAGATCACGGTCATAGCGATACCGTTCACGCAGCGACATTGAGGACTGTTCGTGCAGCGGGCTCAGGTGCCACTCGACCTCGGTACCATTCGGGAGGCTGTCCTGGTCGGTGTCGCTGTCGAAGTCCCAACGCAACGGGTCGAGACCCAAGACGTGCTCGAGCTTGTCGGGGACCCCATCGCTGTCCGAGTCCGGGCTCCGTTCGTCGGTGCCGAGCTGTCGCTCCTCGCAGTCGAACAAGCCATCCTTGTCCCAATCCCGGTAGGCGGTTCCATCCGCGGTGCGTTGGCAGTTGTTCAGGCTCCAGCAGCCGCCCATGAAACAACGGTCATGGGGCGCGTTCGGGCAGTCGTCATCCACCGCGCAGGTCCCGAGTACGCAGGCCGCCCCCGGGTTGCAGTCGATGTTCTCCGTACAGGGCGCGCTGTCATCGTCGCAGGCACCCGGCTCCACGCCGCAGGTGGTGGTATACGCGCCGGTGCCATCGAAGATCGGTGGCTGGCACGGATCGGCAAAATCGAAGGCATAGCCGCGCAGCTGGTACTCGAGCAGGTCGTTGTAGCCATCCCCGTCGGTATCTGGATCGAGGGAGTCGCTGTTGAGCTCGAACTCCTCGCTGTCGGTGAGGCCATCGCCGTCGGTGTCGGTGTCCGGGGCGGCCGGATCGAGACGCGCGGCGGTGTTGTCGGCGTAGAATCCGCGGATCACCCGGTGCTGCTTGATGGTGTCGAAGTTGATGGTGACGAAGTTGATGCTGTCGCCGCCATAGAACTCCAGATACTGCCCCTGCCCGATCTCGGCCACCTGCTGCATCATGGGGATCGCCTGGGCCGGGTCGCCAAAGACCTCGATCACCGCCGGGTCGACCAGCGGATCGAGGACCAAACCGGCGTGCACGCGCAGGTCACCGATCTCGTAGGTCTCCGCCAGCTCCATGATGTCGGCGACGCGCTGCAGGATCTGGTAGGGCTGGTTGTAGTCGTTGCCCCCCGCCAACTCGGTGTCGGCGGCACCGCCGAACAGGTTGTCAGAATCTTCTTGGCACCAGCACTGGGTGTCGTTGTACTCGCAGATGCCGCCGCCAAGATCCTCATAACCGTCGGCCCGCAGGAGACAGTTCAAAAAGTCCTGGGACTCGCACATCCCCTTGACCAGCACGCCTGGGCACGCATCAATCTCTATCCCAAAAAGCGGGTCGAGGTCGTTGCACAGGCCCGCCATGCACTGCGGATCCGGCAGGCCGTCGGAGATCAGAATGTTGACGTACTTGGTGCGGCCGAGCTCCGCCTGGCCGCGGATGGTGTCGAGGAAGATCGCGTCCATGTCCCGCTTCATCTCGGCATAGGCTATCGATAGGGCACCCTGGTAGTCGGTGAGCGTATCCGCCTCCGCCAGGGTGTTCAGGGCCTCCACCAGCATGGTCATGTCGTTGGTGTAGACGTCCGTGTCGTCGGTGCTCGGGGTGGCGGTGACCGAGGCGTTGAAGACGATGACTTTGAAGTAGATGTTCGGTTGTCCGATCAGGGCGTTGATCGTCTCCTCCACCGCGACGACCCGCTGCCGGTTTTGATCCGAGAACTGCTGCGAGCCGGAGCCATCCACGATGAACATGATCTTCACCGGATAGGCGACGTCAGCGGCCGGTGACGTACAAAAGTCGCCGGTCACCGCCAGCAGGTTGTCAACCTCGACCTCCTCGACCTCCTCGTCCGGAAACTCCAGCCGAACGTCAGCGCAGGTAATCAGGAAGGGAAGGGCTAATAGGGGCCAACGGCAGGGTCGCATCGCTCATCCTCCGCCCTAGGAGCGTACACTATCCGGCGACTCGGTTCACGTCCCGATGGACCATGGGGGCCCTGGGATGGGTGGCAGGGGGTCGACCCCCAACCACCGATCTCCCGAGTACAAAAAAAGATGGGGGCGCAAGCGCCCCCATCATCAGGTTAAAGGAAGGTTGGCGCTACTACCGCTTGCGCCGGAACAGGGCCAGCAAGGCGCCGAGCGCCAGGGCCGCCATGGCGGTCGCGGAACCCGCGGCGCAGCCACCAGCTGCCACCCCGTCACCGCCGACGTCGGCCACGATCGTGGTCACCGCGGTGCTGGAGCCATAATCCTCACGATCACCCTCGGGCAGAGTGGTGGTGATCTTGATGGTGTACTCCCCTTCGACGTCCGGGGCGAAGCGCAGCCGGTTGTCCTCGAGGCAAGCGTTGTCGTCGCCCTGACGCAGGCAGTTGGACAGCTCCGGGAAGCCGTCGAGCGCGGTGGCGGAGCTCTCCGCGTTCTCCAGGGTCACGTTGCTGCCGCTGGGCAGGTCGGTGAACTGAGCAACCCAGGTGTGCTGCTGATCCGGGCGGTTGGTGAACAGGCCGATCTCGACCGGGTTGTCAATGCCGGCCTCGAGCAGGTCGACGGTCAACACCGTGGCGATGATCGTGAAGGCCGCGGTCGGGTCGAGGCAGTTTGCCGGATCGTCGACGACGTAGCACTCCTTGGCGTCACAGGACTCGGCGAGGCCCGTGCCCCAGCCGCCCGCATCACCGAGACCATCGCGGTCGATGTCCGGCTGCATGCAGGTGCCGCCCGCCAGCAGGGTACAGGGATTGAAGACCTGCTCGCAGTTGTCGGCGAAGTTGGCGACATCATCACCGTCGAGGTCGGGGTCACAGAGATCGCCGAGGCCGTCGCCGTCGAGGTCAATCTGCGCGCCGAAGAAGTCGAGGTCGGGGTTGTAGATGGTCGGGCAGTTGTCGAAGCGGGTATCGATACCGTCACTGTCCGGGTCGTCCTCGCAGTCACAGGCCATCTGGGCGGGGGTGCACAGCCGGCAGTCGTCCAACAGATCCGGGATGTCGTCGTTGTCGTCATCCAGGTCGCAGGCGTTGCCTTCGCTGTCGCCATCGGTGTTGAGCTGGGCCAGGTTCGGTACCGAGGCGCAGTTGTCATCGAGGTCCAGAATGGTGTCCCCATCCCGGTCGAGATCGCAGACGTCGCCGAACTCATCTCCGTCGAGGTTCTCCTGGAACGGATTCATCTCCGTGGCGCAGCTGTCACAAGCGTCGCCGACGGTGTCGCCGTCGAGGTCAGCCTGCTCGAAGTTGAAGCTGAACGGACAGTTGTCGTAATCGTCCTCAATGCCGTCGCCGTCGAAATCGTCGGCAAACTGATACGTGTCACCCCGATCGGTCATGGCGATCAGGATCGAGCCGCAACCGCAGCCGCAACCACCACCGGTTTGGTCCGGCGTACCGCAAAGGCCGTCCGCGCACTCTTGAGCCGTGGCCGTGGTCGGAATAAACCACGCACCTAGGGCAAGCGAAACCACTCCCAACATTGTAGCTAGTTTTCTCATCTCTCTCTCCTTGAGCTCTGTTCTCTGTGCCCCCGAAACGGGTGCGAGAGCAGCATAGCAGAATCGACATCGGGCGATAAGGGAAAAAAGACAGGTATTTCAATCACCTACACTAGCATACACCGACTGCAACAGGAGCTGTTGCTCGGGTCGGGTCGTGAGACTCTTGGCGGTCTCCAGGGCCTCCTGGGCCTCCTCCCGCCGCCCAGCCGCATTGAGCACCGCGCCGAGGCGGGCGTGGGCGAGGGCGAAATCGGGCGCCAGGTCCACGGCGCGTTCGAGCAGCTCTTCTGCACGCTGGTGATCGCCGGCCCCGAAGGCGAGGCGACCCGCGATCTCCAGGGCGAGGATCCCGTCGCCGTCGATCTCCAGGGCCATGGCGGCGGCTTCTTGGGCGTTCTCCGGATCGTCGCCCTCGAGCAGCAAGGTGGCGAGCTCCACCCAGCAGTTGGGATCCTCTGGATCGAGCTCCACCGCCCGCTCGACCAGCCCGAATGCCTCGACCCGATCCGCCGAGCTGCCGCCGACCCGCAGGCCCAAGGCCATGGCGAGATGTGCCGCGGATAGCTTCGGATCGGCCATCAGCGCCGCCTTGGCCGCGGACAGCGCGGCCACCCGGCACTTTTGCGCCGATCCGCCGTATATAATGTTACGTTGGGCCAGGGCGATGGCCTGGCAGGCATAGGCCTCGGCCCGAATCGCGATCCGCTTGGAGTGGGTGAGCTGGGCCCAGAGGTCGATGGCGAGATCATTGGAGTCGGCTTCAAAGCGTAAGTAGGCGCGTTTGGCCTCGGCGAGCCCCTCGACCTCCTCCGGATCGGGCGGCTCATCCAACTTCATGCCGCCGGCGAGGCGGGTGCGCTGGTACTCGATGTTGAGCGCCATCGAGGCGTTCATGCCGCCGTGGCTCGTAGTCTTGGGCACGGCGGCCATGGTCGAGCGCCGGTCCCGGTCGCGTTCGCGAAAGAAGCCGTCCGGGATCTCGATCGTCTGGTCCACCTGCACCGGCGCTTCGGCGTCTTGGACGTCGGTGTGTTGCTGGAGCTCCTCGACGGAGACCCCGAGTTGCTCCGCGAGGTCGCGCAGGCTCTGGCCGGCGTTGAGGTTGACGTTCATGGTGGGTTGAGGGTGGCACAGGGTTTTTTGGGAGGCAAGGTGGGGGCGGCCTCATGGGGGGGCAACCAAAGCGCCGGTCAGCGATCGAGGCGCCGGTCAGCGATCGAGGCGCCGGATCAACTCACCGACCGGACCGACAGGCTGGTCCTGGCAAAGCTCATCGAACCGCTGAGCCAGGGCGCGCTTCAAGCTCGAGATTTCTCGATAGACGACGTCGCGGCCTAGGGTAGGCGAGATGTCGCAGGCCGACTCCCGGAGCGTCGTGCCGGTCACGCTGATCATCACAGATTCAGCGGTCATGCCACTGTCGATCTGTGCACCAAGCTCCACGAGGGTTTCGATCCGCAGCTCGGGGAAAGCTCGGAACAGCCACCCCAGGTCGAACAGATCTTTCTCGGAACAACGGGAGACCAACGTGGCGGCCTTCTGTTTGAGCAGCGTCTGGAGATCGGCCACCGCGACGCCGTCGTCGGCGCGGATCGCCTCGCCTACCTCGAATAGCCGGGGATCCACGACGAGCTGAACCGTGTACGCGTGCCCGGACAACTCGCAGGATCCGCTAAAGAACTGAGGTGTGCGTTGACCAGTGTGGACCACGGCGCCGAGGCCGGTGAGTGATTCCACCGCCAGAACGCTAGCTCGGAGCGCCGTGTCGTCTCGGGCGAACAAATCGAGATCGTCGGAACGTCGATGACCCGCGTAGTAGCCAGCCAAGGCCGTACCGCCAACGAGCATGCAATCCTCGATCCCTTGGGCGAAGACGTGCGCGAGGGCCTGGTACAGCGGGGCGGGAAGCACCCGGCTGGCTAGTTGGCTATTTGGCCGGTGCGCCATCGGACCAGACTTTCGAGTTGTTGCCGCCGAGCGGGGTGAAGGTAGCGCTCGTAGTCAGGGAATCTCCTCCATACAGCTCGACCCAGCAAGCGCTCCGCCACATAGAGGCCACTGACCTGCACCAGGCGCCCCACGGCTTCGGGCTCCCAACGGTTCACGGCGATCGCGAAATCATCGAGGTCGGGATACAGATGGTCCCAGAGGAACGTTGCGCGAAGTTGGGCGTGGTCGCCGCCAAAACCGGGGAGGGGCCTGACCAGGTCCTCCATGGGTACCCCGAGGGCTTCACTCACCCGCCGGAGGTGGCCGCTTCGCAACGATGCCTCTGTGGACTTGAACCAGAGCGATACCGCCTGACGACTGACGCCCACCCGCCGCGAGAGCTCGGACCGCGACCAGCCCTTTGCCTTTAGGTACGCGTTGAGGGTCCGGGTGATCATCTGAGATGAGTTTTGACCAGGGAATCTGATGTGTCAAGTATACTTGACAGACTTCTACAATGGCCAGTACTTGCCACATCGACGTGGTACGACAACTGTGGCCCCATACACCTGACCGCAAACGCCACACCCCCGGAGGAGCCCGATGACGACGGAGACCTCACGACCGCCTTCCACCTCATCGGTCGAGACCACCCATCTGGTCCTGCCGCCGGACACGAACACCCATGGCAACGCCTTTGGCGGACGGATCATGCAGTGGATGGACATCGCCGCCAGCATCGCCGCCGGGCGCCACGCCGGTACCAGCGCCGTGACCGCGGCGGTGGATGGGTTGATCTTTCGACGGCCGATCCGGGAGGGGGACGTGGTGTTGATCCGCGCCAGCGTCAACTACGCCGGTCGCACCAGCATGGAGGTCGGCGTGCGGGTGGACCGTGAGGAGGCCGGGACCCGCGCCCTCGAGCATTGTCTGACCGGTTATTTCACCTTCGTGGCGGTCAATGCGGACGGCGAGTCCCAGGCGGTGCCCGCTGTTTCGCCGCAGACCGAGGCCGAGAAGGAACGTTTTGAAAACGCCAGGCTGCGGCGTGAGCGTCGGTTGGCGGCACGGTCGAGCGGCTGAGCGCTACCTGCGACACGGGGCCCATGGGCGCGTTCCGCCGCGCAGTCGCGGGGGTCCGGGGGGGGCCGCCCCTCAACGGCCCCCGAGCAGAGCCGCTG
>JAUUZB010001013.1 GCA_030590185.1 Deltaproteobacteria bacterium | reverse complement strand
TGATGGAGGCCGGGCTCGAACGGATGCTCAAGGACACCGATCAGGACTACGACCAAGCGATCGAGAGCTTCGAGGCCGCGCTTGCGGTCGACGATCTCTACCCGGAGGCGCTCGCCTTTGCCGGCCTCGCTTACCTTTTCAAGGGCCGGGACATCCAGACCCACGGCCTGGCGATACGCGATCAAGCCCAGGCGGCGGCCAACGAGATCAACGCGATCAACGAAGCCAAGAAGCGCCCCAAGAACGCCGCAAAGCAGGTGGCGGATCTGCGCGCCAAGGCCGCGAAGTTCCAGAGCCAGGCCTCGGCACTCAACGAAAAGAGCGGCGAGTCCTTCACCCTGGGCTGGGCCCACCTCACCAAGGGGCTAGTGCACTTCCAGCACGAATCGCCACTGGTGGTGGCGGCGTCCGGGATCTTCCTGCTCGGGCGCGACAAGGACCGGATCAATGACGCGGTGGAGCGACGCGACGTCAGCCTCGACCTCTACGATGCGGCCAAGCCCCTCGACCTCAAGAACCCACCCGACCCCTGGCTCCCGTACCTCGACGCCATGATCCGGCTCGCCACCCGCAATCCCAAGGATGATAAGGAAGCGCCGAGCTGCTACGAGGCGGCGCTCGGCAAGGAGCCCCGCTTCCAGCGCGCCCGTTACGACCTAGCCGAATCCTTGACCAAAGAGGGCAAGGACGACCTGGCCGTCGCCGCGGCCGAGAAGATCATCGCCGAGGTGCCCAGTCACCGGAAGGCCAAGGACTTCCTCGAGAGCGTCAAACAGAAGGACGCCCCCCCCGAGGAAGAGGCCGCCGCGCCGGCCGGCAAGAAAAAGAAGAAGAAGAAGCGCCGCTGAGGCAACGTGCCGGCCCTCGCATCACGGGAAGCGCCCCGTCGGCGCCTATCGGTTGGGCTCCCGTCGCCAGGGGTCCCCGGAGCTCAGCTGTGCCTAATCGTGCTCAGCGGTCTGATCGCCTGTGCCCACGGGCCACCACCGCCGCCACCGGCCGGTGCACCGCCGCCGCCGAGCGCCCGCATCATCGACCCGCCCACGACATCGGCACAGATGCCCCACCTGTCCGCCGCCGGGCTCACCCACCTGTTGCGAGGCCTCTATTTCGCGTCTAGCGAGCACCGCGCCGCGGCGATTCCTCACCTACGGCTGGCCTTGATCTTCGACAAGGACTCCGCCTTCGTTCACGAACGACTCAGCCGAGCGTGGGCCTCCACCGGCGAGGAGGACAAGGCGACCGCGGCGCTCGAGGCCGGGCTGCGCCAACGCCATGACGATCCGGGACTCAACCTTCTCGCCGGCCACTTAGCGGCCAAACGCCGCGACCACGGGGAGGCCGTGCGACACTTCCGCCTGGCCATGCGGGACGAGCGCTCCCTGGCCGAGGCCGGACCGCGCCTGGTTGATGCCCTGTTGTGGCTCGATCGCCGGGAGGAGGCGAGCAACACCGCCCGCCAGTTGGTGGCGGAGGAGCCGGACGAGATCGCCATGGTCTACGGCGTGGCCGCTTTCCTAGAAGATCACGGTGAGCTCGAGTTGAGTCTGGAGATCTACCGCCACGGCCGCCAACAACGACCGGCGGATCGGGCCACGGCCATCGGCGAAATCCGGGTGCTCGATCTGCTCGGCCGAACCGAGGAGGCGACGGACAGCCTGGTCTCCCTGTTCGCCTTCTACCCGGACGCCCCGGATCTCTACGTGGCGATCACGCGCCTCCTGCGTCGCCTCGACAACCCGGACGCGGATGCCTACCGCGCCGAGGCGTTGCGGCAAACCGACGGGGATCCCCGCGGCCGCCTGCTGGTGGCGATGGGGGATGTGATGGAAGGCCGGATCGAGGACGGGGTCGCGGTCTTGCGGGAGACGAGCGAGCGCTTTCCGGACTACCGGGCGACGCGCACCTTCCTGGCCGAGGTCCTCGGCGGCCAGCGGGACGACGCCGGTTGCCTCGCCGCCCTCGAGGTGCCAGCCAACGAGGTCGACCCGTTTCATCGTACCCGCGCCTGGTGTCACGGCATCGGCGGTCGTGCCGAGGCGCTGATCAGTGAGCTCCGCGCCGCGATGGCGGGCGGTGAGAGCGCCGGTGAGGCGCTTCAGGAGGGCGCTCGGTTGCTGAGCAATCGCTTCCCCACGCCGGAGGCGAGGCGCCACTTCACCGCGCTGAGCACGGCGCTCGGCGAGGAGATCCCCGCGGACGACCTCGAGCTCGCCAAGGCGGCCCTAGCCGATGCCGCCGGTGACGGGGCCGAGGCGATCGAGCTGGTGCGGGCCGTGCGCCAACGCCGAGGCCAGGCGCCCCACCTGACCCTGCGCCTCGCCGATCTCGAGGTGCGCTACGGTGACGCCGAGGCAGGTGTGGCGCTCCTCGAGGAGCTGCTCGCCGAGGATCCGGGCGATCCCATTCGGCTCAACGCCCTCGGCTTTACCCTCGCCGACATCGACCTGCGACTCGGGGAGGCCAACGTCTGGCTGCGTCGCGCCTATCGCCTGGCGGCGGAAGACGGCTTTGTGATCGACTCCCTCGGCTGGCTGCTCCACCGCCAGGGTCGCCACGCGGAGGCGCTGCGACTCCTGCAACGGGCGGCGCGGGCGACGGTCAACGATCCAGAAATCCTGCGCCACCTCGGAGACATCCACCACGCCCTCGGTGACACGGAGCAAGCTCGCCGGGCCTATTTGCGGGCCCTCGACGCCTTCCCCAACCCGAACCTGCGGCGCCTGATCGACGAACGCTTGAGTGAATACGAGCTGGCACCCAGCTCGTCCTAAACGACAATCATGAGCATCCATTCAACACGCCTCTACCTCTACTGGTGCCTCGTCGGCGCGAGCCTCACCGCCTGTGGTGGATGCGCCAAGCGCATCCCGCTGCCAGCCCACCTCGAGCTGGGCAACGGCCTCGAGGAGCTGCTCGCCGAGGATCCGGGCGATCCCATTCGGCTCA
>JAUUZB010000562.1 GCA_030590185.1 Deltaproteobacteria bacterium | reverse complement strand
CGTGGCCATGCCGATGGCGAGACCGAGGGGGTTGACGTTGACCACCAACACCAGCACCGCCATCACGCCCATCACCACGACGAACTTGGCCGCGAGCATCAGGGCGTAGATCAGCTTGGTGCGATTCTCAGCCCCGGACAGAATGCGGAGCATCATGGCGCGCATGAGCCAAAAATTGACCGCCATCAAGACGCCGCCGGCCAAGACGCCAAAGGCGCCCTCCGGCCACAGGATCAAGCTTCCAAGCGCAGCCAAACCCACGCAGGCCAGGTTATACACCGTGGTCTTCTGCAGCATCCCCGGGCTCATCGCAGCGCGTCATTATCCCGGATGCCGGTGAGGGGCAAGGGATATCGAGGGCTTGGGGAGGGAAAATGGGGGGGATTCAGGGGCGGGGCGAGGAAGAGGAGACGGCGGGTGCGCGCCCGCCGCCTCCCAATTTAGTCATTCCGAAAGTCGGAGGGGGGCGTCCGGATTGACACGGCTCGAAGCAGAGCCTCGAGCACACTTTCCCATCCCTTTGGACGGTCTATGATCTTATTATCACGTTACAGCCGTCCATTCACCCGTACCTTTTTGGGTACGCCTTTGTAAGCTGACGACTTACATTGTAGGACGGCTTTGCGAAGCTTCAAATTTTTTAGCACCAAATGATCCAAAAAAACTCCGATCCCACACCAATCTTCGCCGAGGCGGCGGCCCGCGCTAGCGTCGCGAGCGGGCACGCGGTGAGCTTCGATCGCTGCTTTGTACACCAGGGCTCGGACCTCTTTGCCCCGGCGCGGTTTCGCCTCGCCAACGGCATGACCATCATCTTGATGATCGACCGACGGGCGCCGGTCTTCTCCTACCAAACCTGGTTCAAGGTCGGCAGCCGCGACGAGCTCGCCGAGCGCACCGGCATGGCGCACCTGCTCGAGCACATGATGTTCAAGGGCACCGCCGAGCACCCCACCGGAGAGATGGACCGCGAGATGGAGCTGCGCGGCGCCCAGACCAACGCCGCTACTTGGGTAGACTGGACATATTATACTGAAGCGCTCGCCTGCCGTGATGACAACCTGGCCACCGTCATCGACTACGAAGCCGACCGCATGACCCGCTTGATCATCGAGGAGGAATCCTTTGCGAGCGAGCTCGAGGTCGTCAAGAACGAGCGCCGCGCCGGGGTGGAGGACTCGGTGGCCGGCGCCCTGAGCGAGCGCTTGCTCGGGCTGGCCTTTGAACGGCATCCCTACCGCTGGCCAACCCTGGGCACCATGGCGAGCCTCGAGGGGATCGGGCTGGCGCATCTGCGCGACTTCTACCGCAGCTTCTACGCCCCCAACAACGCCGTCCTAGTGCTGGTGGGCGACCTCGACCCGGCCGAAGCCCTCGGGCTGGTGGCGCGGCGCTATGGCCCCCTCGCCCGCCAAGCGATAACCCGGCCGGACCGCCCGGAGGAGCCCCGACAAACCGAGCCCCGACAGGCGGTGATCGAACGGCAGGTGGTGACCCCACAGATCGCCATCGGCTTCCACGCCCCCGCTCAGCTCACCGACGATCACACCGCCCTCGAGCTGTTGCACGACGCCCTGCTGGTGGGGGACAGCGGCCGGCTCTACCGTCGCCTGGTGACCGAGCGCTCCCTGGCGATCGAGCTCGATGGCTACGTCTCCCCCTTTGCCGAGCCCGGGCTCTTCGAGCTGTTGATCGCGGTGCGCGACAACGTCGATCCGGAGCTGGTGGTGGAGGCGGCCCAGGCGGAGCTCGACGCGCTCAGCGAGGGGCTGACCGAACGCGAGCTCAACAAGGCGCGGAACAACGTCGAGCTCGGGCTGCTCGAGAGCCTGCGGGACGCCGAGAGCTGCGCCGAGTCCCTCGGCCACTACGAGACCAACTACGGCGATTTCACCTTGGCCTTCAGCGGCCTCGAGCTCCTCGACCGGGTGCGCAGCGAAGACCTCCAACGAGTCGCCGCCGAGGTCTTTCGACGCGACAACCGCAGCGTGGTGATCGCTAAATGAGGACGAACCGTGCGTGAGCTGAGCTCCCGAGCCAACCTGAGACCCGCCGCCCCCCAGATGAGCCGGCTGGAGGTCAACGGCGCCACCGTCATCGTGGTCGAGGAGCACAGCCTGCCGGTGGTGCGCTTCCTGGTCGCCCTGCGTCACGGCTCCGGTCACGACCCCGAGGGCGCCTCGGGCGCCACCCGGCTGATGCTCGAGCTGGTCCTGCGCGGTACCGAACATCACACCCGTCGCGAGCTCCACGAGAGCCTCGAGGAGCTCGGCTCGGGCCTCTACGGCGCCGGTGGCCACGAGACCGGGCTCTGGCGCGGCGCCTGTCTCAGCCGCCACCTGGCGACCACCTTCGCCCTGACCAACGAGGCGCTCACCCAGCCTAGCCTGGATGAGGGCGAGCACGGCAAGCTGGTCGACGAGACCATCGCGGAGCTGCGCGCCGCCCGGGATGACGACGACTCGCTGGCCGAAATCTTCCTGCGCCGCGCCCTCTATCCCGGCCACCCCTTCGTCCGCTCCCCTGCCGGCGAAATCCGTGACCTCCAACACATCGACACCGCGGCGGTGCGCGCCCTCTACGAGCGACGCCTGGCCAGCGACGAGCTGGTCGTCGGCTTTGCCGGAGACGTCACACCGGCACAGGCCGAACGCTTGGTGACCGAGCTCACCGCTCGGCTACCGGCCAGCCTAGAGGCTGAGCTGCCCGAGCTGCCCGACCTACCGGACCTCTCCGGCACCCGGATGCTAGTGGTCGACAAGCCGGGCCGAACCCAAACGCAGCTGCGGGTCGGCCGGCTCGCCTGTGACGGTCGCTCGCCACGGGCTCTGCCGTTGTGGCTCGGTACGGTGGCCTTTGGGGGCACCTTCACCTCCCCCTTCACCCACCAGGTGCGCGAGGTGCGCGGCTGGTCCTACGGGGCCAACGCCAGCTTTGACCGCCGGCGGCGACATCGGGCGCCCTTTGTGATGCGCACCGCCCCCGCCCTCACCGACGCCGTCGACTGTCTGGCCCTGGAGCTCGAGCTCTTTGCCGGCCTCTCCCGCGGCGAGCTCGCCGGGGAGGCGATCGAGCGGGCCCGCTCCTACCTGCTAAATCGCTACCCCTTTCAGGTCGCCACCGCGGCCGACATGCTCAGCCCGGCGGTGGCCGGCGAGCTGCTCGGCCTGCCGTTGACTGAGCTCAGGGACCTCCCTGCCCAGCTCGCCGCGGTGACCAGCGACGAGGTGCACGGCGCCTGTCGCGATCTGCTGCCGCCGGAGAATATCGCCGCGGTCCTGGTGGCGCCGGCCAGCGACGCGGTGCCCCGACTCGAGGCGCGCTTTCCCGGGGCCCACATCGACGTCATCGACTACCGGGACGGATTGGAGCTGTGAGCAGCGAAGCAGTGCCCCGACTCGAGGCCCGTTTTCCCGCCGCCCAGATCGAAACCATCGATTGCCGGGGTGGATTGGAGCTGTAAAAAATGAAGAGGGAATGGAATCTCATCACCGCCGGGCTAGCCCTCGCGACCGTGATCACGGGCGCCGTTGCCTGCAAGCGGGTGTCCCCGCGCCCCGAGTCCCTCCGCGAGCTGGTCGCGCGCACCGAGCCGGCGGACACCAAGATCCTCTTGGTTGGCATCGACGGCGCTACCTTCTCGATCATCGATCCCCTCGTCGCCGACGGCACCCTCCCGAACTTCGCCCGCCTCCTCGAGCGGGGGACCCGCGGACCCCTGCGCTCCGAGATGCCGATGATCTCCGCCGCGCTCTGGAACACCATCGTCACCGGCAAGCGCCGCGCCGAGCACGGCATCACCGATTTTCGTGCCCGACATCCCAAGACAGGTAAGCGCACTCGCCGGTTGGTGGGCTCCAACAACCGCAAGACCCTCGCCCTGTGGAACCTGATGGGCCCCTTCGGCAAGACCGCCGGGTTCGTGGCCTGGTGGGCGAGCTGGCCGGCGGAGCCGGTCAACGGTTGGATCATCAGCGACCGCATGACCCGCGGCCGATGGAGCGAATGGTTGACCGCCGAGCGCAACGGACAGCTGACCTTCCCCAACAACCTCGCCACGGAGCTCGGGCCGATGGTCGTCGACCCGGAGCAACCGCCGGTGGAGAAGCTCGCCGCCCTCGCCGATTTCACCGAGGCCGAGCTCGCCGAGATGGTGGCCGCTAAAACACCGCTGTTCGCCCATGGCCTGAGCGTGGCCAAGTTCGCCTTCTGCGCCCAGCTCAGCTACGAGCAGATGACCCTGCACCAGCTGCGTAAGGGGCAGCCGGATCTGACCGGGGTCTACTTGATCGCCGCCGATCCCATCTCCCACACCTTCTGGCACGACTATCAACCGGAGCGCTTCCGAGCCGGCGGGGT
>JAUUZB010000907.1 GCA_030590185.1 Deltaproteobacteria bacterium | reverse complement strand
TGAGCAGGGCGATGAGGCGCAGCTGGTGGCGCAGGTGGGTGGCGGGCCAGGCCTGGAGATCCTCGAGCAGGGCCCGCAGGCTGCGGTAGCCGTCGAAGCGCTCATCTTGGTCGCCGGAGGTGAGGAGCCCGAGGGTGCCGTCGAGGCGGGTGAGCAGCTCCGCCTGGATCGCCCCTCGGCCGGGTGGCGTGCGCAGGCCGCGCAGCCCAGCGCGCGCGTCTAGCAAGAGCTGCGTGAGGATCGCGCCCGCCTCTTGGTGGAGGGCCACGTCGAGCTTTTGCTCCGCCTCGATGTTGGCGAGGTTGGAGAAGTGCAGCTCGAGCATCGCGCTGTTGTGCAAGAAATCGTAGACGTCGCGTTCGTTGCCAACCCCGGGGTCGGAGAGGAGCTCGCCGAGGGCGCGGTAGCCGCGGGTTCGGATCTCCGGGTCACGATCCCGCGCCTCGGCCAACGCTCCGGCGAGCGCGTCGGTCGGGAAATCGGTCGGCGAGTCGGTTGGCTGATCGAGCGGCGAATCGAGCGGCGAATCGGGCGACGAATGGGGCGGCGAATCGGGTGGCTGATCGGCGAGAAGCCGTTCGGCCGCGGCGGCGCGGCGCTCCGAAGCCAGACGCGCCTCGTCCTCAAAGGAGAGGAAGGGCTCCGGGATGTACTCGAGCAGCGGCTCGCCGGCGTAGTTGCGGGCATGGGCGTAGCCCTCGAGGGCGGCGGTGGGACCGGCTCCCATGGTGTGCGGATACTCGATGCGCGCCGCCTCGGGCCGGATGCTGTTGAACAGGTCGACCATCATGCTCGCGCAGTTGCCCTGCAGGAAATAGTAGGTGTAGCGACCGGTGGACCGCACGCTCCACAGCCGCTCCATGAGGATTCGCCGTTCCGTGGGACTAGCGCGCAGATGCCAGCGTTTGATGCTGCGGCCCTCGGTGACCACGTACTCGCGGAAGGTTTGGAGGAAACGTTCCTCCCGTAGGACGCCGTCGTAGAAACCGAAGATCCCCTTGGGCGCGTAGAGGGGATCGATCTCAAAGGGCACGGCGCTCTCCACCACAAAGGCGATCGACCGGCTGCGCTCGAGCGGGGTCTCGCCCTTTTCCGTCGCGTAGACCAAGCGGAGAAAGACGTGGCCGAAGATCGAAGCGGCGCTCGCGGTGGAGGGCGCCGCCAGACAGACCTCGATGTCGGCGAGGTGGTCGAAGTCGGCCCAGCGCTCAAAGGCGGGACAGCTCGGGGTGACCGCCAAGATGACCGGGGTGTAGCTCGGCTCCAACCGGCGCAGCTGCCCGCGCAGGAAACGCTCGTGACTCAAAAAGCGACACCGGAGGCTGGCGTCCGCTTTGAGGGCACGGTCATAGAGCTCATCCGGGAACAGGTAGTGACTCGCGAAGGTAGCTAGGTCGAGGCGTGGCGAGCGTCGGCCGGCGGGCGCGACGAAACCGGCCTCCTCCTCGTTGGTCGCCGCGGTCCAAAATTGCAGCGGTGCGCTCAGGGGGCGCGTCCAGCCGTTGAAGGCTCGCCAGCCGTAGGTCGCGGACCAACCCCGGTGCAGGTCAAAGGCATAGAACAGGGCGAGGCCGATCCCCCGCTGCAGGCCGCGGCGATCGGCGGTGGCGTGGGCGCAGAGTGCTAGGCTGCCATCCCCTGCGTCGAGGTCAGCCTCGCCGCCGTTGACCTCGTCGAAGCAGGCCTCGGCTCGGCGCAGAACGCGCCGGGGCTCACCGGTGGAGAAGGCGACCGGTAGGGAGTCGACCGCCTCTCGGATCCAGGTGCGTTCGTCCGCCGACCAAGGCGTGGTCTCGGACTCGAAGGTGATGGCGCCGATCCGGAGGCGGTGGGCTGCGGTGGGCTCCCCTGCGGTGGGCCCATCGTTTCCCCAGGCGTCGCCCGGGTTGCTGAGCGTGCACAACGCCGTCAACAACAGGCTGGCCGGGCGGCCGCGCACGATCCCGCCCTAGAGATCCGCGGCCAGGCGAGCGCCGTGGCGTGGCGCGTGCTCCGAGAGCAGGGCCTGCACCCGGGCAGGTCCAATCGCCGTCTGGGTGAGCATCAGGTAGGTGGTCGAGAATGCCTGAACCTTCTCCCGGGTGATGTCGCCGGAGAGGGCCTCGAGCAGCGCGGTCTGTTGGGGCGAGCCCTCGAGTCGGGTGGCGAAGGCGGTGCGCTCCTCGCGGCTCAGGCCGAGGTCATCGCACCAGGCGTCGAGGATGGGACCGCCGGCGAGGACGATGTCGCGGGTGAGCACCGCATGGTGTTGGCGCATGAACTTGCCGAGGTCGGCGTAGCCCTGCTCGTCGCCACCGGAGCTGTCGTTGGAGTGGGACACCAGCAGGGCGCCGATGGCGATGCCGCCGACGATCATCACCGTGACGACGATCGAGATCATGGCGATGGTGCGGCCGTCCTGCTCCGAGCGTGAGCTGTTGGAGGTGTCCTGGCTCGACCCCTCGGTGGAGTTGCGCGAGGAGTCGTCCGAGGATTGATCCGAGTTGCTGGAGGTGTCCGACGACGTGTCCGAGCGCGCCGACGAGGCGCTCGAGTCATCGGAGGAGGCGCCGGAGTCGTTCGACGATGCGTCGGAGTCGTTGGAGGAAGCCCCGGAGTCGTTGGAGGAATCGCTGGACTCCGAGGATTGACCCGAATCGGAGTCGGAGCCACCCGAATCCTTGGAGGCCCAGGCCCCGATCGGTAGCACGGCCACGGCGGTGGCGACGCCAACCGCTAGGGCTACTTCGAACCAGCCTCGCGACATCTCGTTTGCCCCGTTGTGTTCATCGCCACTGGCCGCGCAACGTCTCGGGCAGCAGCTCAGGCTCTCGTTGAGTAGACGATACCACCAGCCGGGATGTTCTTTCGATCTTTTCCGCGCTATTAGGCCGCCACCACATCACTCTAGGAAAAAGTCGTGCAGCAAGAGCTCGAGGTCAAGATCTACTACGAGGACACCGATTGTCTGGGGGTGGTCTACCACGCCAATTACCTGCGTTACTTTGAGCGTGGCCGCACCGAGTACATCGGTACCCTCGGCCGGCCGATCTCGGCCTGGAACGAGGCCGGTTACAACTTCGCGGTCTTCAAGATCCAGATCACCTTCCACAAGCCAGGCAAGCTCAACGACATTCTGGTGGTGCACAGCGAGCTGCACACGAAGAGTGAGTTTCGACTCAAGATGCACCACCGGCTCACCCGCGGGGTGGAGCTACTCACCGAGGCGGTGG
>JAUUZB010000991.1 GCA_030590185.1 Deltaproteobacteria bacterium | reverse complement strand
GGCAAGGCGCCCTACGCCATGACCGCGACCTTTCACAACATGCGCGCCGTGGCCTCTGGCAGCTACAAGAGCCTGCGCAAGGTGCGGCCGGAGCTTCCGGCCGAGCTGTACGCCATCGTGGAACGGGCCATGTCGACCCGGGCGGAGGACCGCTACGCCTCGGCCCGCGAGATGGCCGAAGCCCTCGCCGTGATCTGTGGCGTCGAGCTCGACGAGGCTGAGCCGCCGGGGGAGGCGGGCGAGGCGGGTGAGGCCGACGACGTGGAGGAGGTGGCGGCCGACTTCGAGGATCCCGTCTCCACGACCTTCCACATCAAGGAGGGGCGGGTCCAAGAGACGACCAAGCCGATCGACACCTCAGGGGTCGAGATCGCGGCCCTGCGCCGGGCCCTGATCGTGGTCAGCATCGTCGCCGGCCTCGCGGTGGTGACCGCCATCGGGTTGGTGGTGGTGCTGGTGGTGCTGCCGGCACGCGGCGTCACGTTGGTCAGGGTTCCGTCCCCGGCCACCGGTGTCGTGCTGGACCGGGAGGCCGGCGCTGGGGGAGCGACCCATGCTGCGGGTGACGGCACCAATGAAGCCGCGAGCGATGGCGCGAACGCTGACCCGAGCCACGGCGCGAGCGACGACACGAGCGACGGTGCAAGCGACGGTGCAAGCGACGGTGCAAGCGACGGTGCAAGCGACGGTGCAAGCGACGGTGCAAGCGACGCGGAGGAGACGACACAGGACGCCCGGTGGTCCGGCGGTCCGGGCACGGCCGAGCCCGCCGCGGGCAGTGAGCCGCCGGTCGGCACCGGCACCTTGATCATCAACACTGGCAATTGGCAGGCCGACATCTTCATCGACCAAGAGAAGGTAGGCCGCACCCCGGCGCTCAAGAAGCTCGTCTTGCCCGAGGGCAGCCACCAACTGCGGGTGGTGCATCCCAAACGCCAGCCGCACCTCGAACGGATCGAGATCAAGGCGGGCAAGCCCCTGCGGCGCAAGATCAAGCTCAAGTCGCTGCGCTAAGGCGCACAGCTACGTTCGCACTGGGCGACGATGGCATCCCAGGCCATGGCCATGGCCTGACTGCGGCGCAGACAGTGTTCCATGCAGCTGTCCGTTTCGGTGTCGTCCCCGCGCAGGGTCGATAGATCGATCGCTGGGGCCTGGCTCGCTTCCGGCGTCTCCGTCCGTGGGTCCTCGGTCGGCGGCGGGGTCGCAGCCTCCGCCTCCGGGTTGGGCGTAACCGGGGCGCTGGGGCACCCGGTGGATGCCACGAGGGCGCCGACGATCCCCAGAACCATGAGCCAACGCATCCCAATTCTCTATCAGTATCGATGGCACACGGCACTACCCCCTTCACATTCCCCCGACGATCCCCTATGGTCCCCGCCCCAAGACCCGGGACAGTCAGCGGAATCGATGGCTAGTTTTCGGGAATAAACAACCCGCGACCATCGTTCGCGGGGCCTGAAACGGATTGCTCGGAGTGGTTGAGATGGATAGTACCAACGGTCATCCCATGGTCGAGGTCCGCGATCTGCGCAAGTACTACGGGTACACGCGCGCGGTCGACGGCATCTCCTTCAAAGTTAACAAGGGCGAGGTCGTGGGCTTTTTGGGCCCCAACGGCGCAGGCAAGACCACGACCCTCCAGGTGCTCACCGGCTACCTCAAACCGAGCAGGGGCGAGGCCTTCATCGGCGGCATCCCGGTGGCGGAGGATCCGCTGGCTGCTCAGCTCAAGCTCGGCTACCTGCCGGAGCGGGCGGCCATGTACGAAGACATGATGGTCATCGACTTTCTCCGCTACGTCGGCCAGCTTCGGAACGTGGCGCCCGACAAGCTCACCGAGCGGATCAAGGATGTCGGCGGCCGCTGCGGTCTGCTCGACGTCCTCGGCAAGGACATCGGCCAGCTCTCCAAGGGTTACCGCCAACGGGTCGGCTTGGCCCAGGCGCTGTTGCACGACCCGGATATCCTGTTGCTCGACGAGCCGACCTCCGGCCTCGATCCGAACCAGATCGTCGAAATTCGCCAGATGATCAGGGATTTGGGCCGGGACAAGACGGTCATGCTCTCGACCCACATTCTGTCCGAGGTGCAGGCCACCTGCGATCGCGTCATCATCATCTCCGACGGCCGTCTGGTGGCCGACGACACCCCAGACGCACTGGCTGCCCAGGGCAGCGGTGCCCAGGTCGGGATCGTGATCAAGGGCAAGGATGACGGCGCCCTCGACGCCGGGAAAATCCAAACCGTGCTCGCGGATCTGCCAGGGGTGCGCAAGGTCGACGACGCCGAAGGGGAAGGGGAGGGCACCCTGGGCTTCAAGCTGAGCACCACCGGCGGCACCGATCCCCGCGAGGCGATCTTCAGCGCCGCGGTGAACAACGACTTCGTGCTCCTCGACGTGCACCGGGAGCGCGTCTCCCTCGAGGACACCTTCCGCCGCCTGACCACCGGCACCGAGTCATAGGAGTACGATCGTGCAGAATACGTTGATCATCGCCCGCCGCGAGTTGCGGGCGTTCTTTGATGCACCGGTGGCCTACATCGTGGTCACCACCTTCCTGTTCATCTCCGGCTGGATGTTCTTCAGCCCGTTTTTCCTGGTGGGTAGGGCCGACATGCGCCCCTTCTTCGCGCCGTCGCCGTTTTCGCCGTCGATGCTGCTGGTGATCATCGCGCCGGCGGTGACCATGCGTTTGATCGCCGAGGAGCGAAAATCCGGCACCATCGAGCTGTTGACCACCCTGCCGGTCACCGACACCCCGGTGGTGGTCGGGAAGTTCCTCGGGGCGACCGGCTTGATGCTGGCGGCCCTCCTCACCACCCTGATTTACCCGATCGGCATCAGCTTCGTCGGCGAGCTGGATTGGGGTCCGGTGCTCACCGGTTACCTGGGCCTGTTCCTGTTCATCATGGCGCTGGAGGCGATTGGCCTGGCCGCCTCAACCTTCACCGATAACCAGATCGTCGCCTTTATTTTCGGATTCTTGATCTGCGCCGGGCTCTATTTCGTGTACTGGCTAGGCTT
>JAUUZB010000872.1 GCA_030590185.1 Deltaproteobacteria bacterium | reverse complement strand
GCGGCTCATCATGACGTTGTGGGGGCTAATATCCCGGTGCACGATATTGAGGGGCTGGCCGTCGTCATCCACGAAGTTGTGGGCGTAGCCGAGACCGGCGCAGATCCCCTCCCCGATCGCCGCCACCTCCACGGCGCTGAGGCCGCGACCGGATTCGCTAGTGAGACGGACCAAGGTGCGCAGATCAATACCATCCACCCACTCCATGGCGATGAAGTAGACGCCATCCGCCTCGCCAAAGTCGTAGACCTGTACGATGTTCGCGTGGGTCAGCCTGGCCGCGATCACCGCCTCGTCGATGAACATGCGCACGAACTCGGGGTCGCTGCCGAACTGCGGCAGGATCCGCTTGAGCACGACCTTCTTGGCGAAACCCTGCTCGCCCTTGAGCGCCCCGAGGAAGATCTCGGCCATGCCGCCAAAGGCCAAGCGCCGAGTCAGCTCATATTTCCCGAGGGTTTGGAGCCCGTCGCTACTGCTCACCACCCGCCGAGTCTAGAGCAAACCAGACCGCCAACCCAACCCAACCGCCGCAGCCGCGCGGCTGGCGCGTTTTTTGACGACCCGCAAAGGTCACCGTAGCATTGCATACAACCGCACGAAAAAACCTACATCGGACTACCAGGAACCCCATGAAAAACACTCTCTATGCCGTCGTCGCCGCCTGCCTCGCCATGATGGCCACCAGTGGTATCGTCGCCCTCGCCACGGCTGCCCCGGCGCCTCCGCCCAAGCCCGAGCCCCCGACCGCGGCCGAGCGCTTGTTGGTCGCTCACCTCGACGTGGTGATCGAGGCTCAGCTCGGGCGGATCAAGCACAAGCTCCAGGTACCGGGTCCCGCCTTCGGCTTCGAGGACTGAGCGGCTCAGAAGAGCTGCGCGCCCCGCACCTCGAGCAGGTAAGGCTCACACGAGGCGGCCTGCGCTCCCTGTGCCCCCGGCATCGCCCGCACCCTCACATCCAGAACCCGATCATCCGCGACGCCACAGATCTCCGGCCACTCGAACCGCAGCGGCGCACCCCCAGCCTCCCCACAGGCATCAAAGAGCGGCGCACCCGCATCCTCGGCGCAGTCGAGGTCGAACAGCGGCGCGCCCGCCGGATCGATCAAGCCACCGCACAGCTCCAAGGCCGTCCCAGCGGGGGCGGTCAAGCTCACCTCGAAGCGAAAGCCGATCGCCCCACAGGCGTTGACCTCGGCGAACAGCAAACGCAGCCAATCCACGTCGCCCACGGGATCGCCGCTCGGCCGGTAGAGGCGCCCGGTGTAGTCGACCACCGTCGCGAGCGCGCCGCCCCCGCCGATGGTCAGCGTCCCGAGATCCACCTCACCGAACAGACCGAGCAGCCCATCACCGGCGGCCGGGGTGCAGAGCTCAGGCGCCTCGGCTCCGCCGCCGCTGCCATCACCGAGCCCGAGCCCGTCATCGATGAACCCGTTGCAGTCGTTATCAACGCGGTCGCAGGCCTCGACCCCGGCGTTGGTCGCAAAGCATTCGTACTCGCAGCCCGGCATCCCGTCGAGGTCGTGGAAACCAACCTGGCAGGTGGACGCGCAGGTGCCGGCCTCGCAAGCGCGGATGGTGTGGCTGTAGAACGGACAGGGCGTGCAGGTCACCCCGCAGGCGTCCGGGTCATCCGCCGCTCGGCAGCAGACCGCGGTGGTCCCCTCCTCCGTGCAGGCCGTTAGATCTGCGCAGAGCAGCAGCGCCGCGTCGCAGTCCGCTTCGCGGGCGACCAGGTTGAGGAGCACCTCGCCCAGGTCGGCGTCGTCGTGCTCGAGCCGCAAGGTGCCAGCGGCGCCACCGGCCACGCCGTCGCCCGTGTAGACCAACTCCACCGACCCAGAGAATCCCGGCTCAATCACCAAGCCCGCGAAGGGCTCGGCGAGGCTGAACGGGCCGCCGGAGGGGTCGACCACCAACGCCGAGACGGTCAAGCGGTCCTGCCCGCCATTAGTGATTTCCACCGCCAGGCTGGTGGACCGGGCGAGAAACACCTCGCCGAGATCCATGCACGGGGAGGCGGTGCCGTCGTCGCAGGCGTGGTCATCGGCGAGGGTCAGCGCGGCCAAGCCAGTCGCGTCGCGGCTCGGATAGGCCAGCCGCAGGTCCGGGTCGATGCCCTCGCAGGTGACGGCCAGGGTGCGGGCCGGGTTGTCCGGGGCGTCACTCTGGATGTGAAGCTGGCCGTGGAGGGGACCGCGGACGAAGGGCGTGCAGCTGACCGTGAGAATCTCCGAGCTGCCCACCGGGATCGGAGGGGGCGGGATCTCGGGATCAACGCTGACGCTGCCCTCCCCGAAGAGGAGGCCACTGGTGAGCTCCGAGATCACCAGGGGGTCCGCGCCGGGCAAACCCCCGTTGGTGACCACCACCGTAACGCTGGCAGCCGTCCCAATATGGGCGGTGCCCGCGACCAGATCCGCGAGCGGGTCGGTGACCAAGGCCGGTCCGATCCGAGCCGTGCCGGCCACGCTCACCGCGGACAGCGGTCCGGCCGTGCCATCGATGATCAACTCCGCCTCGGCCAGGCCGAGACGCTCCTGGGTCGCGACGAAGTCGATGCGAACGAACGCCTCCTCCAACGGGGCGAGCAGCGCGGGCGGCGGCCCGAACAACGCGGCCGCCGAGAGCGGTGGCGACGGGGGATCGGCCCCCACGCCGACCAAGCGAATCGCCTCCACCGAGAGATCGGCGTCGGTGGCGTTGACCATCCGCACCACCCGCGATTCCGGGAAGCCCACGCTGACCGCGCCGAAGTCGACCGTCGCCGGATCGAGGAAGATCCCCGGCTCGACCCCAAAGGCCGAGATAGAGATCACCACCGTGCCGCTCTCCACGCCATCGGGCGAGGTGAAATCCAGGCTCACCGTCGCCTCCACCGCGACGCCCGCGGCAGCTGCCACCGTGAGAGCCAAGACGTAGCAATCGTCGATCTCGCCATCGAGCCAGCAAACCCGATCCAGGCACTGACTCCCGGGCCGCGGGCAATCCGAGGCGCCATCACAGAAGCCGGCATACCGCCCGAGGCGATAGGCGCCGTCGGGGTCGGCCGCGGGCGTCAAGGCTGCGGTGACGTTGGCGACATCCCCGGCCACCACCGGCGCCTCGACCCAGGCGTAGGCCCCACCGAGGCCTAGGTTCTTGAGATAGAGGGCCTGCTCCCGGACCCCATTGGCTGGCACTGGCCCGAGGGCGACCGAGCCGCCGTTGAGATCCTCGGTGTGCTGCCCGGCCGGCTCAGCGGTGATCACCAGTTGGGGGCTGCCGCTATAGCTCACCACCAGCGGAATGCTGATGGTCTCGGCTAGCCGGTCGTT
>JAUUZB010001041.1 GCA_030590185.1 Deltaproteobacteria bacterium | reverse complement strand
GGCTGGACCTCATAATACATCGGCATCAACGCCAGCACACGACCGTTCCACACCGCCACCCGGTGTTGGAGGTCCTCCCAAATGGCGCCGACCGGCGAGGTGGCGTCGAGCGCGCCGGTGAGGTTGCGGATCGTGCGGCCGACCGTACGCCGGTGGGCGGGCAGCGCAACGATCACCTCGTCGTCCGGATCGAGGCCAGCCAGGCGACGGGCTTCCCGTACCGCGTCGGCCAATCCGCCGATGACATCGACCAAGCCCTCGCGGTGAGCCTCCTCACCGGTGTAGACGCGGCCCTCCGCCAGCTCCCGCACCCGGTCGAGGGGCAGATAGCGCCCAACCGCAACCTTGTTGAGGAAGGTCTCGTAATAGGCGCGCAGGCTGCGCTGGAGGCGCTCGCGCTCCGTCTCGAGCAATGGTTTGCTCCACTTGTCCCAGCCGGCGTACTCACCCTTTTTGACGATTTCGGTGTTGAGGCCGATCAGATCGAAAAAGCCGCTCAGGTCGACCTTCACCGTGAAGATCCCGATCGAGCCGGTCACCGTGTTGGGCTCCGCGAAAATTGCGTGGGCCGGGGTCGCGACCCAATAGCCACCGGAGGCGGCCACGTCCCCCATGGAGACCACCACCGGCTTGACCTCCGCGAGGCGGCGCATGGCGCGCCAGATCAGATCCGACGCCAGCACGTCGCCGCCTGGGCTATCCACTCGCAGCACCACCGCGGCCACGTCGCCATCTCGCATCGCCTCGTCGAGGGCCCGGATGATCGCCGGCGCCTCGGCGCTCGGTCCGGGCAACGGGTTGTCGCTGGCGCGGTTGACGATGGTGCCGACCACGGGAACCACCGAGATGATCCAGGGTTGCCCCCAACGGGGGCTCGGTTCGGAAAGCTCGTCCAGCTCCCAGTCGATGGGCTCCCCCCGGGGTTGCAGGCTCGGGGTCTTGGTCGGATCCGCAGAGGTGGTCAGCTCGTCGATCAGCCCAGCCCCGATGGCTTCCTCGGCGGTGAGCATACCCTGGGCGATGATGTCCTCCGCCCCCTCCCGAGAGAGACCGCGATCCACGGTGAGCGCGGTGATCAATGTTTCATAGGCGCGTTCCAGGATTCGGCGCTGGGTCTCGAGTTCCTCGGGCCGCGCCTGGGTCTCGGTCAACGGGTCCGGTCCGGTCTTGTTGCTGCCGATGGTCACCGCGTCGAAGCGGACGCCGATCTTGCCGAGGCCCTCGGCGTAGTAGCGCAAGCCCACGGCGAAGCCGTCGACGTTGAGCACGGAGAGCGGGTCCATCCGGATCTGGTCGCAGGCGGCGGCAACCATATAGGTCTTGTCGTCGGCGGTGGAGATGGTGGCGATGACCAGTTTGCCCGCGGCGCGCAGGCGATGGATGGCGGAGCGCAACTCATCAATGGTGGCGAGGCCGACGTCGAGTCTGCCGATCGGGATCAGGACGGTGTCGACCGTCGGATCGTCGGCGAGGCGGTCGAGCCAGAACGGGTAGGGGCTGATCGGTGAGCCGCGCTGGATCACGCCGGCGGGGGCCGCCATCTTTTCCACCAGCGGTACCTCGACCACCCGTCCCGCCGGATCGATCAAGGATTCTTGGGGATCGAAGCGCAGGGTCAAGGCGAGTTGGGTGTCGGAGAAGGGCTCGCCGTCGTCCAGGCGGTCGGTGAAGCCGAGGGTGCTGGCTTCCACCTCGATGCCGCCGAGGGACAGGGAGAGACCGAACCAGAACTGGTGGGCCGGCTCGGGGGCCAGGCGCGCCCCCGGGGGGAGGTTGTTGATCACCTGGGAGTAGGAGGAGATCAGGTGCAGGCCTTCGACCGGCGAGACGTCGATAATCGCGCGGTTGAAGTAGAAGTCGTAGTTGGCGCTGGTGCCGGTGCTGATGCGGATCTCGCTGCCCAGGGACAGCCACGGCTCCCCCAGGATCGGTCGCAGGGAAAGGCCGAAGACGTAGTCCGGCCCGAGATCGTGGTTGAGCAACCGTTGCCAGTTGAAGCCGTCGACGCCCGCCGACAGTGAGAGCCAGGAGGTTAGCTCGGAGAACAGCCCGAAGCTCCAGACCGTGCCCTGTAGCTCCTCGTGCTCCGAGCTCAGGCCTTGGAAGTTGAGGCCGATCATCAGTCGCTTTGAGATTTCACCCGCGACCCCGATGGTGCCGCGTTCAAAGTGGGCGCCCGGGATCCGGAACCATTCGTAGCCGCCGGTGAAGACCAACCGCCAAACCGGGATCGTCACGAACCCGCCGAGCCGGCCGACCCCCTCGTCGGTGCGCACGATCCGGTGCCGGTACTGGAGGGCGAAGTCGTCGGTGGTTGCCACCGCCGCCGGATCGATGCCCGCGCCGTCGATGCCGCGCACGTCGCCGCGTACCGCGCTCGCCGGATTGAGCGGAGCAAGGGCGGATTCGTGGATCGCCAGCAGGGCGCAGAGGTTCAGAACGACCGCTGTCGACATGGGGGGCAAGGTACAGCGGTTGCGGGGACTATGCCAGGGACTCAGCCACGGGGCACCCTGGTTAGCTGACGGCCAGAGTCGTCATCAAAATACCTTTTGATCCCGGCGCGTGGCTGTTCCCGGTCAGATATGTCCCTGGGCGTGCACACCCCGTCCAAACCCGCTCATGGCCAAAGCGCTGAAGAAATGTTAATTGCGCGAGTCCTGACCCGATATGCCCATTTGCCCGAACAAAGGGCCTCCATGCAGTTGAGCACATCCACCCTGGCCGTGATCATGGCCGCGGTCTGTACGCCGAGCGCCGCTCTCGCCCAAACCGCGGAAAAACTCGCGAGCGCCGAGCAGACCGTCCTGGTCATGAACCTGAGAGCGGTTGGCGTCCCCACGGACCAGGCGCTCTCCCTCACCCGC
>JAUUZB010000848.1 GCA_030590185.1 Deltaproteobacteria bacterium | reverse complement strand
ACTCCGACTCCGGCGCCGGATGCAACGTCGCCATCACCATCGAGCCCCACCGCTCCGCTAGATCCCACCACCCTCCACCGCGACCTGTTGGTCATCGACAGCCACATCGACCTGCCCTACCGCCTCGATGAGAAACCGGCCGACATCTCCCAACGCCTAGCCGACGGCCACTTCGATCTGGTCCGCGCCCGTGAGGGTGGTCTCGACGCGAGCTTCTGGGCGATCTACGTGGCCAGCAAGTTCGATCGACCCGGCACCTCTCCGAAGGCAAAAGGCGGGGCCTTTGCCGAGGCCCAACGGCTACTCGCCGCGACGAAGAAGGTATTGGCCGCCATCCCCGCCCACGCCACTCAGGTCACCAGCCCCGACGAGCTCGAGCGCGCCGTCGCCGCGGGCAAGCACGCGGTGGTGTTTGCCCTCGAGAACGGCGCGCCGATCGAGGGGGATTTCACCAAGCTCCACCAGCTGCACCGGGCCGGCATCCGTTACGTCACCCTCACCCACTCCAAGGACAACCACATCTGCGATTCTTCCTACGACGAGCGTCACACCCACGGCGGCCTGACCGAGTTCGGCCGGCGTCTCATCCCGGAGATGAACCGTCTCGGCATGATGATCGACGTCTCCCACGTCTCCGACGATACCTTCATGCAGGTCCTCGAGCTCACCCGCTCACCGGTCATCGCCACCCACTCCGGCCTGCGCCATTTCCACGACATGGAGCGCAACGTCTCGGATGACATGTTGCGCGCCCTCGAGAAAAACAACGGCGTGCTGCAGCTAACCTTCGGCACCTATTTCCTCTCGGGCGCGGCCGCCGCAGCCATCAAGGACACCAAGGCCAAGGTCGACGCCGCCCGGGCCGCGGCCAAGAACCCCGAGGAGGCAGGGCGTCGCGCCGCCGATCTGGAGGCGGCCTTTGCTCCGCACAACCTGGCCCTGTCTGATTTTGTGGATCAGATCGACTACGCGGTGAAGCTGGTCGGTGCCGACCACGTGGGGTTGGGGAGCGATTTCGATGGCATTCATTTCACGCCGGTCGGGCTGGAGGACGCGCGCGCCTATCCGCGCCTGACCGCGGCGTTACTGGCGCGGGGGTATACCCGCGAGCAGCTCGCCAAGATCGCCGGTGGCAACCTGATGCGAGTGTGGCGGGAGAACCTACAGGGTACCGCAGCTCACTGAACGCCCGGTGGGATGGGATCGCTGCTGTCATACCCCCTGCGTGCAACGATCAGTTCAACCACCCGCCGCTACGGGCCCATCGATCGGCAACAGGGCGCAGATGGTGCAGCCGGGGCCGTCGGTCTCGGCCACCCAGATGGCGCCCTGATGGGCGGTGACCGCTTGCTGACAGAAGGCCAGGCCGAGGCCGGTGCGGACCTTGCGACCGTCGGTGGCCCCTTCGACCGTGGCGAATTTGTCGAAGACGCGGTCCCGCTCCTCGATCGGGATGCCAGGGCCAGTGTCCCGCACGCTGATCAACAGGGCCTCGCCAGGGATGGTCAGGATCACCTTTGCCGCGCCGTGGCCGGCGATCTCCATCCGCAGGGTCACCCCGCCCCCCTTGGGGGTGAAGCGCAGGGCGTTGGCGATCAAGTTCTCCAGCACCCGGGCGATCAGGTCCTGGTCCACCGTGGCTGCGATCCCCTCGCCCTCCTGATCGAGCTGCAAGTGGATCTCCTTGGCCCGGGCGATGACCGACATCCGTTCGACCACGCTACGCCCGAGATCGAGCACCGGGCAGGGGGCCAGCTTGAGCTCGAGGGCGCCGGTCTCGATGCGTTGCAGCTCCACTAGGCCGTCGATGCGAATCAGCATCTCGTCGCAGGCCGCGGTGGCGCGGGTAATGGCCCGCCCCATCGAGGTCACCGCCGCGGGCTCGAGGGTCAGGGGTTCGTCGGCGGTGCCGCGGAGTCGCTCCTCGAGTTGGGAGAGGGTCCAGACCACCACCATCAGTGGGCTGCGCAGGTCGTGGACCACCATGCTGGAGAGGTCCTCGCGCAGCTCGTTGACCTGACGCAGGTTGCGCGCGTTCTCCACCGCTTGCGAGATGTGCTCGGCGATGGTTTCGATGATCAACAGGTCTTGACTGTCGAAGGCGTAGGGCTCCGCTGCTTCGGCATCGAGGTAGCCGATCACCTTGCCGCGCACGGCCAGCGGGCAACAGATCTCGCAGCGCAGGCCCGCGGCCGCCTCCACGTAGTTGGGAAACTCGCGGCAGTCCGGCACCAACAGGCTGCGCCCGGTCTGCACCACCGTGCCGGTCACCCCTTCCCCAAAGGCCTGGCTGTGGCCCAGGGGCAAGGAGGCCGGGCCCAGGGTGCTGACCGCCTTGAGCACCGCGAACTGGGTATCGCCCTCCACCAACCCAACCGCGACTAGGTCGTAGCCGAGCAACTCGCGGATGGTCTCGACCGTGTTCTTGAGCAGCTCGTCGATGTCGACCGTGGAGGTGATGGTCCGGGTGACGCGGTTGAGGATTTCGACCTGGCTCAAGCGTGGCGGGCCATCGGCCGGGTCGAACCCGAAATGATTCCCCTCTTCGGTCATGGCCGCGCTGCCCTCCCGTCCCGCCGTGGTCGCTCGGTCGGTGTCACCCCTGCCGGCGGAGATGATCTTCGCCATTGGCGGAGCCAGCCTATCCGATGTGGCCCCGGTTGTTCAAAGCCGGACCCGCCGGCGGCCCAGCGGTGGTTTGACACGACCTCCACCCTGCCGGATGGTCGAGGGGTCGTCCACAGAACACCCGGGAGCATGTCGAGCCACGAGTCCACCCTCACCTTGATCGGTGACGCGGCCAGCCTGGAAGAGCTGCGTGGCGCTGAGCCGATCGCGGCCCGCGCCATCAACCGCGGCTCCCGGCGTCGGTTCGAGCGTACCTATTTCGACACCCCGGATCGGCGCTTGAGCGCGCGTCACCTCACCCTGTGCGTGTGTAAGGAGGGCCGCGGATTTCGTCAGATCCTCGAGTCGGGCGCTAATGGCCGGGGCCCGCGCGGGGTGTGGGAGGCGGTGCTCGGCGACCCGGAGCCCACGGTCCGGGCGATCCCGTCCCTCGAGGCGCGGGCCCGGGTGGGGTTGATCATGCCGGGGGACCTCAGCCCGGTCTTCGTCTGCCGCGGCTCCCGTCACGTACGCACCCTGACCATCCCGGGCCAGCCCGCCGAGGTCACCCTGCGTGTTGCCTTCAGCGTGGGGGAGGTTGTCGTCGACGACGCGGTTCGGCCGTTGGCGGAGATCGAGATCGAGCCATGCCCGGCCGCGCCCGCCGCTCCCTACGAGCTCGCCCTGGCCCTGCATCGCCTCGCGCCCCTGCGTTGGCAGGCGCGGGGTGAGGCGGCCCGGTGCTTGACCTTCTTGACCAGCGCGCCGCCGCCCTGGCGCAAGGCCGAGCAGCCGGT
>JAUUZB010000136.1 GCA_030590185.1 Deltaproteobacteria bacterium | reverse complement strand
GGTTAGGTCGACACCGCAGGTCGCCAGGGTGGGGGCGATCTGCTCGATTTGGGAGGCGGACGGCTCGGCGGAGGTTGCAGCCGGCTTGGCCGCCGGGAACGGCGTGGCCGACGGCGAAAGATGCAGCGGCTTGGGGGACTCGGCGGCGAGCGCGGCGGCGGCGTCTACGGCGTTGGCGAGGGTGCTGAAGGCATCATCCCCAGCGTCGTCTTCCTCCTCAACCTCCGCCGCTTCCGGTTTGCGCTCCAAAACCGTGCTCGGCGCGAGCCGGGTGCGCCGTTGCAGCACCGGCTGATGGGTCGACTCAGGCTTCGGGATGGTGCGGTAACGACGCGGCATGTTACCGGTGACGTAGCTGACCGCCACGTTGCGCAGGGCGGTCAAGGAAGTGCCGGTGCGCTCGAGGAGCTTGTAGGCGAAGGCATCCCGCAGGCGGGTCAGCGCGATCAGCAGGTGCAGGCAATCGACGTCCTCGGAGCCGGACCCGTTGGCGATCTCTCGGGCGCGGTCGCGGATGCGCAATACCGTGCGCGGTGGCTCGTCCTCGATGACGCGGATCTCCGCGATGACGCGATCCTCATCGATGCCCCGCTCGTTGAGCAGCACCTGGGCCCGGTTGGGGAAGGTGAAGAAGGCCAGGAGCAGGTGTGTGGAGGCGACCGGCTGCTCGGCACGCGCCGCGATGTCCTCGGCCTCGAGGATGGCACGAACGGTTTCGGAGCTTTCGGGGAGGTAGGCCACGCGGCGGCGAGTATGCACGTGGCGATCGGGCGGGTCAACTCGCTTGACACATCGAGGGAGCCCAACTAGCTTTTCACCATGCTCAGAACAATTCTCATCGCCCTCGCCCTTTTGATCCCCGCCGAGGCCTTCGCCATCACGGTCTACCTCAACGACCGCAACGTCAACGGCATCAAGAACCAACAGTTCAAGAACTGCACGGTCAAGATCGACGAGAAGGGGAACATCTTCCTCTACGTCAAAGGGATTGCGGTGCGGAAGGGAGGCACGGTCAGGCCGGATGAAATGGAGGTGGCCAACCCAGGCGCGCCGCCGACCAAGCGCTACTTCCTGGTGACCGAGAAGGCCGCACCCGGGATGTCGCAGTACGACATCGACATGTACATCAACAACAAGTGGACCCGAAAGCTGCTCGATGACGAGGAGCACATCTACTTGGAGGTCACGAAGTACCTCAAACAGGGTGACATGAAGATCCGCTTCATCGCCCGCAAGAACATCAAGGGTCAACGGCGGTCACAGTCGGGTGGTCACTTCTTCCGGGTGGTGATCGGCAAGGGGGACATGGCGGGCCGCGAGGTGATGATGACCCGCAAGCTAATCGACTTCAAAGTCAGCGCCATGCAGACCGATACCGTCTCAAAAGAGTTCACCGTGAGGATTTTCTAGGGTACACCACAGGCCTGATGACCCATCTCACCCGGGCGTTTGCCGTCGCGTTGGTGCTGCTCTCCGGTTGCGCCACGACCATCACCAAAAAGGACCGGGCCACCGCTAGGATACGCTACGACATCGCGGTGGTGGAGCTGAACAAGGGTAACCCGCGCGAAGCGCTGCGTGAGCTGTTGTCCGCGGTCGAGCTCAACCCTGAGCTATACCAGGCCCACCATGCGCTAGGCCTGGTCTACCACCGTCTCGGACGGCAGGAGGAGGCGATCAGCCACTACGAGATCGCCCTGCGGCTCGATCCGAGTTTCTCCTCGGGCCACAACAACTTTGGGGTCGTGTTGCTCACCGTCGGCCGCTACGACGAGGCGATCGAGCACTTCAAGCTCGCTCTGGCCGACGTGCTCTACCCTACCCCGTCGTCGGCTGAGGGCAATATGGGCTGGGCCTACTACAAAAAGGGTGAGGTGGAGACCGGCAAGCGGCACCTGCGCAACTCGGTCGCCACCAATCCAAAGTTCTGCCGCGGCTACGAGTGGCTGGCGCGCGTCGGGCTGGATACGGATGATCCGGACGCGGTGGTCAGCAACTGTGCCCGGTTCGTGAGGTACTGCCTCGACGACGAGAAGATCGGTCCGACCATCCCCAAGTCCTACCGGGACGAGATGAGCTACTACTGTGGCCTCGGGCACCTCAAGCAGGGCGATCCTGCCGGGGCCCGCGAGCGCTTGAGCTCCTGCGCGGACCCGATGGGAAACGCCACCGCGGTCAAGTGTGCCGAGTCCCTCGCTGGGCTCGAGTAACCCGTGCCGGGTGCGCCGCTCACCCTGGAGGGGGTGGTGGTTCGGCTGCGAGATTATCGCGAGTCGGACCGTATCGTCGAATTGATGACCGCCGAGGAGGGCCGACTGCCACTGATCGCGCGCGGCGGGCGAGCCTCGCGCAAGCGCTTCGTCGGTGCCCTCGATCTGTTCGTCGGGTTGCGGGTCGAGGCGTTGCCGCGGGGTAACCTCGGGGACTTAAAGAGCGCGGTGATCTTGGACGCGCGCCTCGGCATCCGGGCCGACCTCGATCGCCTGTGGCGGGCGAGCCTGTTGGTGGAGTGCGCCTGCGCGCTCACCCCGGAGCGTCAGGAGGCAGGCAGGACATACCGGACCCTGGTCGCCGCGCTCGACGCGATCGCACGCGGTGAGTTGGCGGCGGCGGCGGCGGCCTATCCGAGGTTTCTCGACGCGGCAGGCCTGCTACCTAGCCTGCGCGAATGCGGGCGCTGTGGGGCGCAGGATCGGCCGTTGGCGCCGCTGCTCAGCCTCGATGGGGTACGTTGCACCACCTGCGCGCCGGGTCGGGGGAGGATCGCGACGGAGGTTGTCGAGGTGCTCAGGGGTGGCGCCTGCGGTGACCAAGCCGTGGCGGCGGCTGTGGAGGAGTGCGTGGCCGAGTTGATCGAAGCGCACATCGGGCGGCGGTTGCGGAGCCGTGGGATTCGGAGAGGATGAGTCCTATGGACAACCCCGTGACATCACCCGCCCCAACTTCGATCCTCGCCCTGCGAATCGCACTGGTTCTCACTCTCGCCGCCTGCTCCACCGGCACCCAACCCGAACCGGGCGACCCCGCCGCACCAACCAACGGCGACCCAACGCCAGCCCCAGGGGACGAAGCCACCCCCGGTGACGCCCCGCCCCCCGGCGACCAAGACCTCGGCCCAGTGGGCACCCTCAACAACCCGATCGCCATCACCGCCTTCCCATTCACCGACACCCGCGACACCAACCTGGCCCCCGGCCCTGGCTTCGATCGCTACGAGTGCTCCCCCGAAGCAGACGAAGCCGGCGACGCCTTTGTCTACGTCCTCACCGTCCCATCGGCAGGTACCCTGGAGGCGAGGGTCGACGACGCGCCCGGCGGGGAGGTCGACGTGGACCTTCATCTCCTGACGGCACTCGACCCCGCGGCCTGCTCGATCCGCGACAACATCGCGATCTCCTACGCCATCACCCCCGGCACCCACTACCTCATCGTCGACACCTGGGTGGACGACACCGCAACCCCCCTCGCTGGCCCCTACACCCTCGACGTCGACTTCACCCCGACCACGCCGGTCGAGGAGCCGATCGGCTCGGCCGCCAACCCGATTCTGATCGACGGCTTCCCGTTCAGCGACGGCCGCGACACCAGCCTGGCCCCGGCCGCACAGTGGGACAGCTACGCCTGTGCACCGACGGTCGATGAAGGAGGCGGCGAGTACATCTACGTCGTCTACCTCGACCAAGCCGGCACCCTCACGGCCACTGTCGATGACCTGCCCACGGACGCGGTCGACGTGGACCTCCATCTGCTAGGCAGCCTCGATCCAACCGCCTGCGTCGCGCGCGACAACGTCAGCCTGTCGGAGTGGGTCAACGCCGGTACCCACTACCTGGCGGTCGACACTTGGGTCGATGGCAACGGTGACGCCCTCGCCGGACCCTACCTACTCTCCGTCGACTTCGTGCCCGACATCCCCGGCGGCGATCCCGCCGGCTCGCTGGCCAACCCGATCCTGGTCGACAGCTTTCCCTTCCAGCACGCCGCCAATACCGAAATCGCGCCGAGCGATCTCTTCGACAGCTACGCCTGCGCGCCCGACACGAACGAGAGCGGCGGCGAGGTCATCTACCAACTCGAGTTGAGCGCCGCCGGCATCTTGAAGGCAACCCTCGACGACGTCAGCGGCGACGAGACCGACGTTGACCTCCACCTGATGTCCGCCCCCGATCCCGCGACGTGCTTGACCCGCGGCAACACCAGCTTCGCGTACGCGCTGCCGGCCGGGACCCACTACCTCACCGCCGACACCTGGGTGAGCAGCACCGGGACCAGCTACGCCGGCGCGTATCTCCTGACCCTCGAGTTGGTGCCGTCGCCGGACCTAGCGAGCGGCTGCGTGATCATCTACGGCGACACCCGCGGCGCCACCAGCGACGACCCGCAGGTCGCGCACCAAGCGGTGATGGCCGCCATGGACGGACGCTGTGGCGCGGCAACCTTCGTGCACACGGGCGATCTGGTGCGCTCGGGCAGCAGCGCCGCTGATTGGCAGACCTTCCGCGCCATCGAGGGCGACTTCTACGCTGCCGCGGACCGCCCGCTCTACCCCACCCGTGGCAACCACGACGGCCCTTGGTCGACGATAACCTCCGAGGCCGCGCCCCTGCTGTCCGATCCCCTGCCCGACAGCACCTACCTCGTCCCGCTCGCAGCCCAGCTGGATCTGATCGTACTCGACTCGGAGACGGACACCGCCGCCCAGGCCACCTGGCTGGCGGCCGAGCTCAGCGACCCCACCCGTACCGACCACGTTTTTCTCATCGCCTTGCACCGCCCGCTCTATCCATCCTTGGGCGGTCACGGGGGCTACGCGGACGGCGTCGCTGATTGGATGCCGATTCTCCGCGACTACGCCGGTCGCTCGCTGGTCGTCTCGGGACACAACCACGCCCTGTCCCGCGAGTGGGTCGACGGGGTGAGTTTTTTCACCAGCGGTGG
The DNA here is from genome assembly GCA_030590185.1 of Deltaproteobacteria bacterium. The sequence goes on along the minus strand of JAUUZB010000136.1, from coordinate 2,909 downwards.
TGGCGGCGCTCCGCTCTACGGCTGCACGCAAGTCCACGCCGGCACCCGCTACTGCGCCCGCAGCCACGGCTACCTGGTATGCGACACCTCGCTCACCTGCGTCGCGTATGAGGTTGACGCCGAGACCGGGCAAGAAACCCTGGCGGATGCCTTCACGGTCGCCGACGCACTCTGAGTCACTGGAAAACTCCCCCCAACCGCTATACCTTGCCGCCCATGTCGACAGCCGTCGTCCTGAACCTCTGTGCCCTGCTCGCCATCCACGAGTCTGCCCTCGCCCCACTCAACCCAGCGAGCGCGGTTCGCGGGCAGGTGCGCGGCATCGATGGCGCGGGCATCGACCCGGCGTCGGTGGCAGCCACCGACGACGTCGCCCTGCAGTACCGGCATCGAATCGTGAGGACCGACGAGGGTGTCGGCCGACTCGGTGGGTTCGTGTCGATCCCGGTTTGGCGCCTGGTCTTCACCGGCGGTTACGAGTGGTTCCGGATCCCGGGCGCCCACTTCGAGCGCGGCACCGTCGGGGTCGCGGGTGCGATCTCCAAGCGCCTGATGATCGGCCTCAACTTCCACGGTCTCACCTCGGAGCACGAGGATCTGCAGGGCGTGGTGTGGAGCTTTGGGCTCTTCTCCGAGCTGACCTCCTGGCTCTCCCTCTCGGCCGGCGTCGATGGCTTCAATTGGCAACGCCTGCTCAACTATGACCTCGGACCAGACTACGTGTTCGGCCTGTCCCTGCGACCGTTCCTGGGGGAGCCCTGGCTTTCCTTGGGCAGCGAGATCCGCATCAGCACCGGTACCAGCGCGAGCTACGACGTCTACTTCAACCGCGCGATTATCGACGTCTCGCCGGTCGAGGGCCTGCACTTGATCTCCTCGTACTCCCAGGTGATCAACAACCTCCCGGTCGGGGCGCGCCTCGAGCCCGTGCCGGCCCACCAGTTCTGGTTCGGTCTCTCCCTCTCCCTCGGCGGCGTCGAGGTGGCGGCCAGCACCCTCGGCTTCACCGACCGCCTGGAGGACGGCGAGCCCTTCTCCGACACCCAGCTCGCCTTGACCCTGCGCTTTGATCCCAACGAGTCGTTGATCGATCCGGCAGGACGAGTGGTCGAGGTGCCGCTGGTCGAGGCGATGGCCGCCCCGGCCGGCCTGATCCAGAGCGGCTCTCCGATCAGCCCCTACCCGTTCTGGCTCGACCGCCTCGCCGATGACCCAACCGTCGACACCGTCCTCATCCCGATCGGCAAGCTCGATGTCGGCCTCGCCACCATCGACGAGCTGCGCGCCGCCATCCACCGGCTGCGCGCCGCGGGCAAGCTGGTCGTCGCCACCATCTCCACCGCCGACGACAAGACCTACATGGTCGCGGCCGCCTGCGATCAGATCCGGATGGACCCCCTCGCCCTACTCAACGTCGACGGCTTCGCGGTGGGCCTGCGCTATTACGCCGAGGGCCTCAGCAAGATTGGGATTCGCTTTGACGCCGTGACCATCGGCACCAACAAGACCGGCCCGGACCCGCTGACCGAGCGCCAGGCGCGACCCGAGGAGCTCGAGACCCAACGGCGAATCCTGGATCGCGCCTTCGAGACCCTGCTCACCGCGCTCACCGTGGACCGCGGTCTCTCTCGGGAGGCGGCCGAGGAGATCATCGACCGGGGCATGCTCACCGCCGGGGAGGCTATCGATGCCGGTCTGATCGACGAGCTGACCACCTCCTCGGATCCGACCCAAACCCCGAGCCTGCAACTCCGGGGCGAACCGATCGACTGGGAGCTGGATGAGCTAGCCGAGCCGAGCCCGCGTTGGGGGCAACCCTGGATCATCTCGGTGGTGCCGGTGGTCGGCACGATCGTCAACCGCGCCAGCGACAACCCATTGCCTGGACCGAGCGCCGAGGCGCCGGTGATCATCCGGGCCCTCGACGAGGCGATGAGGGACGGCGACGTGGCCGCGGTTGTCCTCAGGGTCGAGAGCCCAGGCGGCGACGTGATGGCCTCGGATCTGGTCTGGCGCGCCATGCGCCGTCTGGCCGAGGTGAAGCCGGTGGTGGTCTCCATGGGGGACGTGGCCGCCTCGGGTGGTTATTGGATCGCGACCCCGGCCCAGGCGATCTTCGCGGAACCGAACACGGTGACCGGCTCGATCGGGATCTTCACGGTCAAGGTCGACATGAGCGGCTTGTTCGATCTGATCGGCCTCAACACCGAGATCGTCAAAAAGGGCGAGCACGCCGGCTGGGACAAATGGAGCAAGCCCTTGAGCGAAGCGGAACACGAGCGCCTCGAGCGCGGCCTGCTCGCCTACTATGAGACCTTCCTCAACAAGGTCTCGGTCGGGCGCTATCTGCCGCTCGACCGCGTGCGGGAGCTGGCGGAGGGCCGCGTCTACACCGGCGAGGAGGCGCACCGCGAGGGGTTGGTCGACGTCATCGGCGGATTGGCCGACGCGGTGCGGGAGGCCCGCCGCTTGGCCGGGCTCGATCCCGACGACGAGGTGATCGGTCAGTTGCCTGCCCACCGGCACTCGGTTGGCCGCGCGATTCGCAACCTCACCGGCGTGCTCAACTCCCCGTCACCGGTGGGCGCCATTTGGGAGGACCTCCAGCACCGGGTGGCGGTGTGGGACGGCCGTGTGTTGGCGCTAATGCCCATGTATTATGAGATTCAGCCGTGACCGAGAAGTTTGCCAGCGAGTTTAGCCCGGCCCTGTTGGGGGGCGAGGTCCTGGTGCGCCTGGCCCGAGCCCGGGTCGATGGCGTGCTCACCTGGAACACCGCCGGCACCGAGGCCCAGCTATTGTTCCAGGCGGGGCGGCCCGAGCAGGCGGTCTTCCAAGGGCAGATCGCAGCCACCCGCCAGGCGGTGGTCGGCTTCGTGCGCGGCTTCGCGGTGCTGAGCAGCGGCGGC
>JAUUZB010000312.1 GCA_030590185.1 Deltaproteobacteria bacterium | reverse complement strand
GACCGGCAGGTTGAACAGACTGCTGGCCACCGTGCTGTGGAGATCGTCGCCGCGGGCAAAGGCCTCGCGGAAGACCGGATCGCCGCTCATCTGGGCGAGGATGCGGAGCTCGCAGGTGGCGTAGTCGGCGATCACCAAGCGACGATCATCGGCGCAGCGAAAACAATCGCGAAAGCCGGAGTCCTTGACCACCGCCTGGAGGTTCGGTGATTGGCAGGCCATGCGGCCGGTGGAGGCGCCGATCTGCTGAAAGGTCGGGTGCACCCGGCCGTCGTCGGCGACGTGCTCGAGGAAGCTCTCACCGTAGGCGCTGACGATCTTGCTCAGCTCCCGATAACGCCGCAGCAAAGGGCCGAGCGGTGCCGGCAGCGCGGCGATGGTCTGCCGCCGCACGTTCGGGACCTCGTGCCCGAGGGCGTGCAGGGCACCCTTGAGCTCGGCGTCGGCGTCAAGGTTGATCGCGGCTCCACCGAATAGATCGTTGCCGGCCACGGCGGCGAAGTGGTGGCCGAGCTCGCCCCGCAACTGCTCGCGCTCGGCCTGGGCCTCCTGACTCAATTCGCGCCACTGGTCCGCGGCGATGCACATGCCGGCGAGCTCCATCTCGGCGATGGGGGCCACCGCCGCCGCCTCGATCTTGGATACCCAGCTCAGGTTGTCGCGTTTGATCTGCGGGATTTGGAGGGCGATGATCCGCGCCACCGCCGCGGCGCGAGCACCGAGCGCCTCGAACCCAGCCTCTGCCTTCGGCGGCGCCGGGAGACTCAGCCCGGCCGCGATCCCATCGAGCTCGGAGCGACTGTCGCGTCCCCCCGCGAGCAGCAGGGCGGTCAGGCGGGTGCAGGCCCAGCGATCAGGGCCGCCCTGTCCGGCGCCGACCAACGCCCGGTGGACCGCCTTGGCGTCGTGGGCCGCGAGCGGTCCAACGGCAGCGAGCCGGGCACCGACCCCGGGGGTCGAAGGGCAGTCGATCAAGAGCGGCTCACCGCCGGTGCGGGCCACCGCCAACAGCTGGAGCGGCTCACCGGCCCGGGCGGCAGGATCGATCTCGACCGCCACCAAACCCTGCCCTGCCTCGAGCAGCGTCCCGAGGGCGCTCAGGGCATCGTCACCGCGGCGCAACTGCATGGCAGGAGCACGGTATCGGTGCCTGGGACGGGGGGCAACGTCCACGGGCCGACAACCGGGGCGAGCCCGGCAAATACCGTGGAACGGCTCGCCCGCATCTGAGACAATGAGCTGCCCGGAGGTCCCATGTCGAAGCTCCTGTCGCTGCCCGATCACACCCACACGTCGGTCCTAGTTAGCTTCGTGGACCTGTCACGCTTCGTCATGGCCAGCCAGCGCCTATCGCCAGAGGCGCTCGCTGCCATGCTCGATGAGTTCTACGAGCGCATCGCGAACACCATCACCGGCGACGGCGGCGTGGTGGTCAAGTACATCGGGGACGCGGCGCTGATCGTGTTCGACGACGATCTGATCGACGACGGAGTGTCCGCCCTGCTCGAGCTCAAAAAGGAGATCGACGCCTGGCTCAAGGGCCAAGGGTTGGCCTGCGAGCTGGTGGTGCAGGTTCACTTTGGCCCGGTGGTGGCGGGCCCCTTTGGGGCGGCGGGCAACAAACGCTTTGACGTTGTCGGCCCCACCGTAAACGCCACCGCCACCATGACCTCCCGCGACTTCGCCCTGACCGATCAAGCCTTCAAGAAGCTCTCCGAGGAGCTAAAGAAGTCGTTCACACGCCACCCACCCTCGGGAACCCACGTGCTGCGCCAACCGACGACACCAGCTCCCAGGCCCCGGGGCGGGATCGATCAGGACTGACTGGCGACGGCTAGAAGCCGATCGCCGTGAGGTACTCCTCGCAGCTCATGGCCTGCACCTGAGTGAGGGCTGTCTCGCACAGGGAGGCGGTGAAGTTCTCCTCCGCCAGCTCCGTGCACTGTTCCGCGCACACACCGACGGTGCTCGAGGACGCCCCCGGCGCGTTGCATTCGACCGCCCGGTCGCAGCCAAAGGAACAATAATCGGCACAGGGGCTCGATCCACAGCCCATCAAGCCGAAACCAAAGATTCCAAGGGCGAGGGTCAACCCCGCGATGATAGTCCGTCCCACGTTCCACTCCCTAGCTTCGATAGCGCCCGCTAGCGCTGTTTGTACCCACAACCGTCAACGGGATCGGCCTCACAAGGATACCCCGATACCGCCACCGGCAAGAAAACCCGAGCCTCTGCGCACCGCCGTCAATCCAACTTCCAACCGGGCGGTGAGGAATCGCCAATGCATCACGCCGCCGCCCACCGCGACAAAGCCGGTGTTGAATCCGACCGTGTCGCGCTGGTCGTCGTACGCCGTGAGCTGGACCGGGCTGATGAAAAACGAAGGCCCGACCGCCAAGAAAGGCCCCAGCCGCAGCTCCTCGATCGGCGCGATCAGATAACTGCCCTGCACCAACAACGAGGCTGATAGATCGACACCGCTCGCGTAAACGACCGAGGTGCCGTTGCTCGCCTGCTCCCCGGAGGTCATGTACGCAAAGCCGAGCAGCACCGCCACCGGCAGCCCGATGGTCGGCTCGAGGTCAACGCCGGCCCGGACGCCGACCCACAACGCCCCCCGGGTGGCCCCGATGACGCTGCTGTCGATGTGGGCGTGAACGACCGCCTCGGTGAGAATGAGCGGGCGCGCGCTGGCAGCGGGATCGGCCGCAGCCAGCAACAGGCAACCGCATCCGGCCAAAACCGTGGGCGCGATCATGGGCACCCCGCGAGCGGCGCGGCCAGGGCGGAGAACTGCTCGGTAAAGATGTCACAGGCGGTCCCGCGCTCCGTTGGCGCCAGCTGAGCGATGATACCGTCGAGGGCCATCTCATGACGAAAAACAAAGTCCGTGCGCAGGGCCTCCCCGAGCGCAGCGTTGGCGTCGAACAGCGCCTGGGCGACGTTGTCAACGCCGATCGCCTCACCGAGGCGCCAGAGGGAAGATCCGTAGACCACCCCGAGGGCGTAGGGATCGACCATGCCCGCCGCCTCGAGGTACGGCTCGCTCCCCTCCAGCCAGGCGGGATCGTCGGCCACAAAATGAACCGCCAGGTCGCGGGGCGCGGCGAGCTCCGCGGGCATTGAGTAACGGATGAAGCCCGGGTCGGCAGTGTTCCAGGCGGCATAAAAATCGGCGCAGCCTTCGTCGAGGGAACGCAGCCGATTCACCGTGAGCAGCACCGTCTCCGTGTCGAGGGTTTGCTCGGCGTCGGTCACCATCCCCAACATGCGTCGGTAGAAGATTTGATAGTGGAACACGCGGTGCGCATATTCGTGGGTGACCACGCCGCCGTTCATCGGGAAGGGCAGGTCGTCCAACAGGGCCATGGGGAGGAGCAAGAAGCCGTCGAGGAACGCCGCGTAGGCTGCATTGTCCGTCTCCGGGATGCCGACGACCATGGAGTTGCGGACCTCCGGCGCGTAGTAGATCGGCACGGGCCCGTCGAGGGTCGGATCCCAACCGAGCTCGGCAAAGGCGAGGTTGGCCCGTTCGAGGTGATAGTAGCCGGTGATCAGAGTCAGGGTGTCAAAGTCGAGGGGTACGGCGACGTCCCCCTCCCAGGTGTAGCGCAGGGATGGCGGCCCCGGGACCTCACTGAGCCACGCCTCGCGAGCCTCCTCCGGGGTCATCGTCTCGAGGTCCAAGAGGTAGAGCTTGAGCTCCGCCCCGACCAGGATCTCTAATCCCGTGCCGCGCAGGCTGTCGAAGTCCTCGACGGATTCCAGGGTCACCTCGGTGAGGCCGTACTCGAGGGACTCGACGTCGGCGGCGGTGTCGAGATAGTCGACCACCAACGTTTGGACCGGTGACGAGGAGACGCCGCAAGCGCCGGGGCCCCCGAACGCCACGATCACCGCGATGGCGGTGCCCAACCGATGGTTTCTTCTCTTCATCACAACTCGGATCCCCCGTCCGGCCTCGTCGGTCGAGTGGAGTCTACGCCAACAGAGCACCCCAATAAACCACGGCCGGTCGAATGACCGTGAGCTCACCGGCGTCGACCGGCGGACCAGGTTGCAGCCGCCCGGCGCAGCCCGTAGATTGGCAACATGCCCGACGCGCAAGGATCCGGCGAGACGCACATTCTGGTGGTGGACGACGAGCGGGGCATCCTCGACTCCCTCGAGCGCATCTTCGCCCGCGAGGGCTACGCCGTCACGGTAACCGACAACGGCGAGGAGGCGCTCGACATCATCCGCAACCAGCGGGTCGACCTGGTCCTCGCCGACATCATGATGCCAAAGATGAACGGCATCGAGTTGCTGCGGGCGGTCAAGGCGATCTCACCGGCCATCGAAGTCTTGATGATGACCGCCTTCGGCACGGTGGAGAACGCCGTCGAGTGCATGCGCGAGGGAGCTTACGATTTCATCCCCAAGCCGCTCAAGCGCGCCATCGTGGTGCGATCGACCCAACGGGCCCTGGAGCGACGCGCCCTGCTGCGTGAGAACCAGGTCCTGCGCGAGGTGCTCGACTCCACCACCAGCGGCGACCTGATCGGACAATCGGCGGCCATGGAGAGGACCTTGGAGGTGGTGGCCCAGGCGGCCCCCTCGGAGGCAACCATCCTCTTGGTCGGCGAGAGCGGCACCGGCAAAGAGCTGGCCGCCCAACACGTCCACCGCCTGTCGGAGCGCCGCGAGGAGAGCTTCGTGGCGGTCAACTGCGCTGCCTTGCCCGAGGGCTTGCTGGAGAGCGAGCTCTTCGGCCACGAAAAGGGCGCCTTCACCGGCGCCACCAGCCAGCGCCAGGGTCGCTTCGAGCGCGCCGACAACGGTACGATTTTCCTCGATGAGATCGGTGAGACCTCAGCGGCGGTACAGGTGCGTCTGCTGCGGGTGTTGCAGGAGGGAGAGATCGAGCGCGTCGGTGGCCAGGAGCCCATCCGGATCAGCGTGCGGGTGATCGCGGCCACCAACCGCAACCTGGAGCAGGACGTGGAGGCTGGACGCTTCCGCGAGGATCTCTACTACCGCCTCAACGTCATTCAAATCGTGCTGCCCCCGCTGCGCGACCGCCACGGCGACGTGGCCCTGCTCACCCAGCACTTCCTGGCGCACTTCGCCGAGAAGAACGGCAAGAGAATGGAGGGTTTCTCCGAGGCGGCCCTGCGCGCCCTCGACAGCTACGCCTGGCCCGGCAACGTGCGGGAGCTCGAGAACACGGTCGAGCGGGCGGTGGTGCTGTGCAAGCGCGAGGTGATCGGCATCGAGGATCTACCCGCGGCGATCGCCGCGGAAGCTGCGGCCGAGCCACGCGCCAACGGCGATGGCATCTTCATCCCCTATGGAACAACCCTGGCGGAGATTGAGCGCCGCGTAATCCGCGAGACCCTCGAGCGGACCAACGGCGACAAGAAGACAGCGGCTACCCTGTTGGGGATCGCGGCACGGACGATCTATCGCAAGCTCGATGAGTGAAGCCGGTTCCCGGTGGCGAGCCGGGAGCCATCACGATCAACGTGAGCCCACGATGCCGTTACCGGCTCAGTGGTTATGACCCTCATGCCCGCCCGGCTGCGGTGCACCCGGCGGCATGCCGGGACGCGCCTTGGGCGCGTTGATCTTGATCAGCTCAATGTCGAAGGTGCGCGCGCCAACCGGCGCACCCGGCCGACTCGCTTTCTCGCCATAGGCCATGGCGGCCGGGATCCAGAAGCGATTCTTCTGACCCTCGACCATCAGCGCCACCCCTTCGGTCCAACCCTTGATGACGCGGTTGAGCGGGAAGGTGGCGGGCCGTCCCCGGCTAATCGAGCTGTCGAACATGCGTCCGTCGGTGGTCCAGCCGGTGTAGTGAACCTCGACCGTGTCGGTGGCCTGGGGGTGAACCTTGCCCTTGCCGG
>JAUUZB010000172.1 GCA_030590185.1 Deltaproteobacteria bacterium | reverse complement strand
CCTGCTGGCGCTCGGCGGCTCGGCAGTAGCCGGCGGCGTGGGCGCGGGTTTCCTGGTTCACGCGGCGAGCCTCGATGACAACGACCCCCAACAGGCCACCGACAGCAAGGAGGCCAACGAGCTCGGCTGGACCTTCGCCATGGTCGGCGTCGTCGGAATCGGCTACAGCGTTTATCACCTCGCCACCGCCCCCGCCGCGCTCGACGACAGCGTTGGCCCGGCGACAACCCCCGAGGCCGCGGTCTCGATTTTTCCCCTGGCCGGCGGCGCCGCTGCGGCGTTGACGGTCAGTTTCTAAAGCCATAAAGAGCACAGCCCATGACGACTTTCCCGATCACGCCCCCTGGCCACGCAAAGCTCAAGCAAGAGCTCAGCCGCCGCAAGTCCGACCGTCCCAAGATCAGCGAGGCGATCGGCATCGCCCGCGAGGAGGGCGACCTCAAGGAGAATGCCGAGTACCACGCCGCCAAGGACCGCCAGGGCATGAACGAGGCGCGTATTCGCGACCTGGAGGACAAGCTGTCCCGCGCCGAGGTCATCGACCCGACGACGCTCTCCGGCGACAGGGTGATGTTCGGCGCCACGGTAACCCTCGAGGAGATCGAATCGGGTGACGAGACTATCTTCACGCTCGTCGGCGAAGAGGAGTCGGTGCCGAACGAGGGGCGAATCGCGATCACCTCCGCGGTGGGGCGCGCCTTGGTCAGCAAAGAGGTCGGCGACGAGGTCAAGATCCCCCGCAAGGGTGGCCCGCGCGCCTTTGAGATCGTCGACGTCCAGTACAAGTAATCCGCCCCGATCCCCTGAGCCCCAGCGTGGCCGACCAACCGGACGTCGAAGTTCCTCTGCACCCGGTCGCCGTCGAGACCCTGGCAGAGGTCGTGCCGGTCGATGATGGAGCCAGCTCTGTCATCCCGCCGCCGCGCTTCGGCCAACTCGAGCGCCGACTCGCGGCGCAGCGTGAGGACCAGCTGCTGTTCGTGCACCTCTGCGTGTTGCACGTGCGCTTGCACGACCGTGGCCTGAACGCCGCCGCAGACCAACTGCTGGCCCTAGCGCGCATCGGTCTCGAGCCGAGCGAGGTTGAGCGGACCCTGGACCAGGTGGAGCGTTTGCGCCGCGCCGCGCGGTCGCAGCGAATCGCCGATCCCAGCAGGCCAGCGATCACCGCCGGGATCACCCTCGGCGTGGGCCTGCGTTCCGGCAGCGCCGTCAAGCTCCCCGGGCCACGCACTCCCCCGCGCAAACCCAAGAAGGAGCCGAAGCCATGAGCGACGACGGACCCGGCATCCTGAGGCGCAGCGCCGCCGTCGTAGGAAAGCTGTTCAGCTGGCTGGCGGCGATCACCTACGGCGGGCTCGCCGGCTACACCATCTTCCACGGACCGATCCAGGGGGAGCTCACCAAGCAGAGCGCCTACCTCGGTGGCGCCGCGATCCTCCTGTGTCTCTTCTACCTGCCGGTCCTGTGGCGCGGCCTGGACAACCGGCGCGGGCTGCTCAAGGCGCTGCGGTATCTCCTCGGCTTTGTGCGCCTGCTGCTCGCCCCGCTGCTCGGTCTGTTGGCGTTTGGGACCTACCAACACGGGCTCCCAACAATCGACGACGGCATCGCCTACGGCGCCCGGGGATGCCCGCCGGATGCCAAACCCCGGGGCAAAGCCCCACCTGAGGGACGCGAGATCTGGTGCGAACGACGGGGCAGCGGCGTCCGCCACGGACCCTACGCCGTGTGGTGGCCCAACGACGAACCTGAGCTCGATGGCTGGTTCGAAGACGGTGAACGACACAACACCTGGAACTACTGGTACGAAGACGGTCAGCTCCGGGAGATTTCCGCCTACCAACGGGGCAAACGCCACGGCGAGTGGAAGGCCTGGTACCCGGACGGCAGCCTCGCCACCGATGGCACGTATCTAGAGGGCGGACTCGACGGGCGGGTACGGCGCTGGCACCCGAGCGGCGAGCTCTACCTCGACATGCGCTACGTCGAGGGGCGCACGCCGTTCGAGTGGCTCGAGTTCTTTCCGGACGGAACCGCGGCAGGGTACGGAAGCATCGCCCTGGTCGCCGAGCTGCCCAGCGAATGGCGGCGGGCGGTCTGCCACGAGGATCCGGCTCGCATCGAGCGGCGCGGCTACGAGCTCACCTACGCACGGGTGGGACGGACCGAGACCCTCGTCGCCAAGCGCGTGCGCCCAGATCCGATCACCGGCGCGCTAGTCGTGGAGGTCAACGCCAGCCCTGATTGGGCACCGGCCCACGTCTTCCGACGCGGGGCAAACGGCGGTTGGCAGATCAGCGAGCCCTTCGCCCCCTACCCGCTGCGTCCCTGGGTCGAAGCCGCTCACCTCGAGGAGTGGCGCGGCCGCGAGTGTGACTGAGGTCCTACTCGGCGACCAGACAATCGGCGGGGCCGAGCTTGCCCTTGGTGCCATCCCGGTAGGTGATCGCCAGCACGCTGCCGTCAACCCGATCGATCCGTGCCCGCCACCAACGCGCCGAGGATTCCCAGCGGCAAAAGGCGAGGTCGCCAGCCTTGAGGGTTTGCCCTTGCCCCGGCAAGGGCGCCACGTTCGTGTTGGGGATGGCGAGGGCCGGGCTGCCGTCGCCCCACTCCACGGTGACCGTGGTGCCTTTGGACTCGCTGACCGTGCCGCCGTACCAATTGCCATCGGTCCAACGGGCCAGCACCTTCTTTCCCTGAGTCACGGGCGAGCCAGCGTTGAGGGGCGCCGAGGGGTTGACCGTCTCCGACAGGAGCGCTTCGTTCATTTGCGAGTCGCCCCGCCGGGCGGCCCAGGAGCGGAGATCCTCTGGCACGGAGGCAACGTCGAGGGAATCGATCTCGGCGCTCGAGCCATCGGAGGCAAAGATGACCTTCCAGGTCCCCCCCTCCATGCTCTCAAAACGACAGAGCTCCCAGACCTCCTGTCGACACAGCAACCACTGCCCCGGCTCGACGGCGGGCGCTTCGACCTCCTTCTTGACGACCCAGCCCCGCGGTAAATAGGAACGCTCCGGGGGCGGCACGTCCCACGCTACGGTGACCAGCTTGCCTTGAACGTTGAGTACCGTGGCCTGCCAGAAGCCACCCCGCCAACGGGCCAGGACTCGATCGCCCGGCTCGAGATCTGCCCCCGCCTGGGGAGCTGCGGCGCAGGGCGCGGCCGGCGTGACATAGGTGCAACCGCCGAGCGCGACCGCGAGCCCTAAGAGAACGAGCGCACGTATCATGGCATCGTCACCTATCCCTGTGCTCAGCCGCCGAGGTGCGCCTGAACCACTTCGGGCACCGCCGCGTCCGGTGCCACGCCGAGCGCCTTTTGGACCTGTTCGAGCAACACCTTACCGGCGTTGTCGTCGTATCCGATGTTGACGAAGGAGACCTTGCCGTTGGCGTCGAGGATATAGAGGCAGGGCAGCTTCTCGACGTAGTAACGACGGGCGACGATGTTGAAACGGTCCCCGAGCACCGGGAACTTGACCCCGGCTTTGTCCGCGAGGGCGACCGCCTCCTGCAGCTTTGGCTTGTCCTTGTCGATGCTGACCAATAGCACCTGGAGGCCGTCCTTGCCGTAGGCGTCGTAGAGCGCCGCGAGGAACGGCATCTCTTTTTTGCAGGGCTTACAGTAGGTCGCGAAGAAGGAGATGATCACCGCCTTCTTCGGATCCTTGGCGCCGGCACCGAAATGGTTGTCGAGGGTGACGTGGCTAACGCCGCTCGAATCCCGGTTGAGGGTTTTGAGGGTGAAGGCTGGAACCCGTTCGCCGATGGCGTGACGATCCTTGCCACCGGCGAGGGCTGGGGGAGCAAACAACAAGCCAACACCAAGGGTCAGCAGGGCCATCGTTTTGGTCATGGTTTCGTCCGTCTCCTTGGGAAGCTCTACAATGGAAGGGAACGGTCGTGCGGTCAATAGTGGCGGCCTCAGGGCGCCCGCGCGAGGATGCCGAGATTGCGCGGGCTGGTGTCGGCACCAAAAACCCGGCCCACCTCCACCGCGTAGCCGAGCTCCTCCAGATAACGGGCCCGGTCGAGCAGGATGGCGGTCTCGAGCACGCGACCGAGCAGGTTGCGCGGTAGGCTCGAGCGACGGACGCCCCCGAAGGTCGTGCGGGCCTGGCGCTCGGCCCGCTCGATCTCGACGACGGTGGGGGGCGACAAGCCGCGACGTTCGCAGGCGAGGGCAGCCACGACGGCGAGGCCGTGGGGGAAACGGTGGCGACTGAACCCGCGTGCCTCGGCGCCCGGCTCGAGCTCGATGCCGCGGGCGGCGAGAAAATGGCGCAGGCCGTGACGCACCTCGCGCCCAAACATGACGCGCGCCACCTTGTCGGGGGCGGCCTCCGGGTCGACCGGGAGGTTCGCGAGGCCGAGGCGGTCCCGGGGAACGTGCATCGCCGGATGGTCGGCGGTGCGAGACAGGGGCACGCGGCGATCGCCCGCGATCTTCTGGGGACAACAGGAGACCAGCAATAGGTGAGCACCAGCGGCGCCGGCGCGACGCACCAAAACGTCGCCGAGGTCGCCGCAGGCGTGCAGGCCCACCGCGAGGTCCCCGCGCCGCAGATCCGGGGCCTCGGCCACGGCGTCGACTCGCTCGAACCGAGGACCGTCGCGGCCAGCCAAGGCCCGGGCGGTGGCCAGCCGCGCCGGGTCGCGTTCGAGGCCGATACTGTCGATCCCCAGACGGGCGCGAAGGGTCCGGGTCAGGTGACCGTGTCCCGCACCCACGTCCACGATCCGGCGAGCGCCGCCCATGCCGGCCTGACACAGGGCGGCTAGCGCGCTGATCTGCTGCTGCTTGCGCGCCCCCACGCCTCGCTCCGGGGAATCCGTAGTCGTAGTCGTAGTCGTAGTCGCAGGCGCATCCGCATCCGTCGGCCCATCGCCGAGCCACGGCATGGCGGTCACGGCGCGGACCGCTTCGACCAGGCGGATCAGTGATTCGGGCGCGTCCGGCTCCCCGGCGAGTACCTCCACCGGGCCGCAGCGCTCACTGCGCTCGACCACCGCCTCCGGCAGGTCGAGAAGAAACCGTCGCCATCCCCGTGTTTCCACCCATGCCGGGGGATGCGCGCCGGTCACCCGCGCGTCCACCACGTCGGCGTAGCGGGCCAGCAACCCCACGGCCCGCTCGAGGGACTCGCGAATCACGAGAGGATCATGCACCGAACCAACCTATCAAATAGAGCGCCCTTGTGCCTCGACGGCTCGAGCCAACGTGCCGTTGGCTTGGGGGAGATGAAACACCTATCAGATAGTGGGGGATTCCAGGGTCTCGTGGTGCTCGGGGTCAACCTCGCGGCGCTGCCCGCGGACGAACGAGAGGCCGCTCGACTCACGCCGGAAGCCGCCCAGCGGCTGATGGTGGAGCTCGATGAGATCTTTCCCGGCACCGAGGCTGCGGTGGTGGCGGATGCGAGCCGCACCGAGCTCTTCGTACGCTCCTCTTTCAACCCGGACTCGATCACCGCCTTTCTCTGCCAGCGGTACTTCGATCGGGTCGCGCCGGAGACACCCAGCACCCACCCGCTGGGCCTGCGCTACCAGCTCAACGGATTGCAGGTCGCCCAGCGCCTGCTCCAGATCTCCGCCGGCCTCCACGAGCCTGGCCAGGCCGGAGACCACCTCGCGCCCGTCACCGTGGCCGCGACGTCACCGGCGGCCGAGCCGGAGTCCCGGGTGGGCTTGCTCTTTCGAGCCGCCGGGCGGGTCACGGACCGCACCCATCGCGCGCGCAACAGCTTGAGCCTGGCGCAGGAGGAAGACCCTGCCGGCGACGCAGCGAACGACGCGGTGGAGCCCGAGCTCCGCCGAACGCTGACCCGGGTCACCGAAACCATCGTGGCTGAGGAGCTCCAGCGCCTGGTGGCCGAGCTCGAGGAGCTCACTCCCGCCGCCGGCAATCAGGTACCGGCTCGACCTTGGCCCGAGGCGCTTCAGCTCACCCATCGACCCCACCTACCGCCGGACCGGATGGCGACCCGCGAGGAGATCAGCGAGGTGGCACTGTGGTCGGCACGCGGCCTGCTGCACGACTGCGCCCAGTACCTCGGGCTGGAGCCGACGACCCCGGCAAAGGACGAAGGCGTGGCGAGCTCACGACCCGCCCGCGACTGATCTGATCACCACGCCCAGGGCGTCCTCCATGGGAGGATGATTCTGGCTCGTCCGTATCGCCCCGTATCCGCGGCTCAACTCATCCCCAGCTCACGCATGCGGCGCCAGAGGGTCGTGCGGCTGATGCCGAGCAACCGGGCCGCCTCGGCGCGACGGTAGCTGGCGGCGCGCAGGGCGAGATCGATCTCCTCCACCGTGGGCTGGCCGTAGTGCCGCGCGCTGACTGGGGGCGTGGGTGGCGCGATGGCTGGCGCGGTGACTGGCGCGGTGACTGGCGCGGTGACTGGCGCGGTGGCTGGCGCGGTGACTGGCGCGGTGGCTGGCGCCAGGGAGGGTGCCGATGACGCGGCCGGATCCCCCACCCGAACCACCGGGGCCGGAGCTCCACCGAGCAGCGGCGGGCCCACCGGCTGGCCGCTCACCTCCGGCGGCAGATCCTCGAGGTGAATCGTCTGCCCGTCACACACCGCGGTCGCATACTCGAGGGCGTTCTCGAGTTGGCGTACGTTGCCCGGCCAGTCAAAGGTGAGCAGGGCGCGCATGGCCTGGGGGGAGAGCCGCAGGGCCCGCGAGCGGCGCTGGCCGATCTTCTCGAGCAGGTGCCCGATCAACAGATCGATGTCCTCACGCCGCCCGCGCAACGACGGCAGGCTGATCGGCACGACGTTGAGCCGGTAGAACAAATCCTCGCGGAAACGCTTCTCGGCCACGGCCGCGGCGAGGTCCTGGTTGGTGGCCGCCACCACCCGCGCCGTAAAAGCGCGGCTGCTCGTTTCGCCCACCCGTTCGTAGGTCCGCTCCTGCAGGACGCGTAACAGCTTGACCTGCAGGTGCAGGGGCATGTCGCCGATCTCGTCCAAAAAGAGCGTGCCCCGGGCGGCCACTTCGCAACGCCCGGCCTTGTCACGCACGGCGCCCGTAAAGGCGCCCCGGGCGTGGCCAAAGAGCTCGGTCTCGAGCAGGTCGGCCGGCAGGGCGCCGCAGTTGAGCGCCACGAACGGTTCGTTGGCCCGCGACGAACGGGCGTGCACGGCGCGGGCGACCAGCTCCTTGCCGGTGCCGCTCTCGCCGGTGATCAACACCGAGGCGTCGATGT
>JAUUZB010001055.1 GCA_030590185.1 Deltaproteobacteria bacterium | reverse complement strand
CAACAGGAGATTCGCCGTGTGGGAATCGCGACCCGTTTGCAGGTTGCCGGTCGCGGCAAAGAGACTCGTCCATGGATCGTATAGCTCTGTTGAGCTGGTGGTCCCGATGCCGCTGATCCCGCCGCCGATCAGCACCTCGCCCGAGGGTAGCATCGTCGCGGTGTGGGTATTGCGCGCCACCACGAGGGTGCCGTCCAGGCTGAAGGTCCCGCTGATTGGGTCGTAGCGCTCCGCCTCGGAGATGCCACCGGCGACCAACACGGTATGGTCGAGCAGGAGCGTGGCGGTGTGCACCGATTTGGTGAAGGAGAGCGATCCGGTTGAGCCGAACTCGCAAGCAACGTCCAGGGGCAGCGAGGCATCGGTGTAGTAGATTCCGTTTGAGCCGGCTGTGCCGCCCAGGCAGGTGCTACCGGTGCCGAGGGTGCCACCGCTGAGGCTGATCACCGCGCCCCCGGTGTTGAGGCCGGAGTGGAAGATCTTGATTCGCCCGCCGGACCCGCCGCCCCCGGCCCCTTCGTCGGTTTGGCTGGAGTTTCCGCCGTTGCCGCCGTCGGCGCGCAGCGTTCCGGATATCGTGACGGTATCGCCCTGAATCAAAACCGCGCCCCCGGCACCGGCGCCCCCGGCGGGCTCGGCGGCGGAGGTCTGCCCGTTTTCACCGGAGACGTCGACGATGCCCGTGACCGCGACAGCGCCACAGCTCAACAAGCGGATGGCGCTTCCGCCGTTGCCGCCGCGGGCGGTGAGATTCATGTCGGCCGCGGCGCCGCCGCCGGAGCCCAACTCCGTATCGGTACCTGTGCCCGTGCCAACCGTCGCGCCACCCGGGGCGGCGCTGCATGGCGTCTGGGCGCCGTTGCATTGGGCCTGGCCATCGCCGCCCGGTCCACCGTGGCCCGCGCCGGCTCCGCCTCCGCCGTAGGCACCTGTATCATTCGCGCCACCGCTACCGCCGCCGGGCCCTTCGCCGGTGGTGGATCGCGTCAGGCAGCCGGTGGCCGGGTCAGCCGCCGCCCCGCCTCGATAGCCTCGCCCTACGCCGTTGAGCGCGCCACCGATGTCGATCGCCGCGGCGTGGATCTCCACCGCCCCGTAGCTAAACCCGTCGTAGGGCTCGACGTAGACCGTGGTGCCTAGGGCGACCGTGAAGGTACCGATGTTGGTGTGCACACCCGCGATTGTCGTGCCGTTGGCGGGTGTCCAGTCATTGCCGTCGTGATCACCGCCGCCGGTGGCGGTAAAGACGGCCTGCCTCGCCGGGCCCACCGTTCCGAAGGTCACATCCTGGGGTTCGCCGCCGCAGGTTTGAAGTCCGATCGCCGCGGCGATGAGCGCCAGTGAAAGTGACCGCTGGGTCTCGTGTCCCGTGATCTGCATGTCGGCTCCTCCCGGTAGCAGCTACGCACCGCGAGGGGGGCCAAGACCATGGGGTGCCATCGAATAGGCATACTGCGACCTATGTACGGCGGACCCCCCCCGTGGGGAGGAGTTTAGCGGCATCAAAACCGCCTGTCGAGCAATCGCGTCGGGATCACAGGTCGCGGCGGCGAGCGGTGTTGAAGAGGTGGCGCAAACCGCCTATCGTTCGTGCGGCGCGGGCGCGGGCGCGGACGCGGACGCCGAGCGGAGGCAGCGGTGATCGAGGTCGAGAAGAGAGATTGGGGCCGAGACAACGCCACCATTCTGCACATTCGCTTCTTGGTGTTCACCGAGGAGCAGAAGGTGCCGGATGAGGAGGACCTCGACGGCCGCGACCCAGACTGCGAGCACGTCCTGGCCTATCGGGACGAGGTCGCGGTTGGAACTGGCCGGGTGCTCGGGGATGGCAAGATCGGGCGCATGGCGGTGCTCGCCGCGGCACGGGGCTTGGGGTGTGGCGCGGCGATGCTCCAACGCTTGATCGCCATCGCCGCGGAGCAGGGCAACGCCGAGACTTATCTCGACGCGCAGGTGACCGCGATTCGGTTTTACGAGAAGTTCGGGTTCGTGGCCGAGGGGGAAGTGTTCATGGACGGAGGGTTGCCCCATCGCCGGATGGTGCGGCGTCCTGGTTGATTAGACCCGCCGGAGAAACAGCTTCACAGCTCGCAGGCCGGCGCCACCACGAAGATCGAAGTATCACTGGTCACCACCACCCGGTCGCCCGTGTCGAGCACTCGGCGGACTCGGCGGGGTAGCCCGATATCACCCAGCCGCTCCAGGCTGCCGCTGGAGTAATCAACCTGGGTGAGGAACTCGGGGGGCGGTTGGCTGGAATCCCCTACGGTCTCCCCGGGTCGCCACGCCAGCCAGGCTCGGCCGTCGCTCATCCACGGCACGCGCACGCTTTCGTCCGTCGGGGCGAGGGGCAAGTCCAGGCCGGTGTAGTCGCCGCTCGAGGTCGTGAGGTAGAGCTCCACCCGTTGCGGTAGGCCGACCAGCACGCTCGGGTGATCGATGGCCAGGCTCTCGCGCACGCTGGGCTGCCAGGTGGAGGCTGGGTTGGAAACCGTGAGCGCGTCGATGGGCTCGAGGGTTGAGCCGGGGATCGCGTCGTAGACGCTCAAGGTGGCGCGGGTCGCGTCGTTTGCAAGGGTCGAGAGCACGCCCACGTGCGCACCGTCGTCCGAGGCTCGCACCACCAGAGTGGGCCACCACTCAGAGGTGCTGATCACAACGGTGTGCTGCGGCCATCCAGACCCATCGAGGGGCCAGACCCGAAGGGTGGTCGGTGGGATCGAGTCCATGATGTAGGAGGTAACCGACCACAGGTAACCGCCCACCACGTCCAAGCCACCAACCAAGCCCGACGGGTAATCGTCGCACAGGGTTTGGTAGCCGCTGGT
>JAUUZB010000795.1 GCA_030590185.1 Deltaproteobacteria bacterium | reverse complement strand
TCGGTCGGGTGCTGGCCGCCCTCGATGATCTGGTCAACGCCGAGCAGTCCTTCTTGGCGGTGCTCAACCTCGAGTCGCCCCATCAGGACACGGTCAAGCAGCTGGGCAACGTCTACCTGCGACGGCGCATGTATCGCGCCGCCCAAGCCCAGCTCAGCCTCGCCCTGGAGCAGAAGACGGACGACCCGGAAATATATTTTGCCCTCGGCCGGATCGCGGTGCACGACCACGACACCAAGACCGCCGAGGCGCACCTGCGCAAGGTGATCGAGCTCGAGCCGAAGCACGTCGCCGGCCGCATCGCCCTCGCTCGCCTGCTGCTGACCGGCGGCAACGGCCGAGCCGCTCAGAGTCGGTCCGATCTCTCCCCCGCCCGTCCTCAGGCGAAAGAGAAAACGCGCCTGCGGGCGGTGGTGGAACTCGCCCAACGAGCTCTCGCCCAGGAACCGAGCGCCGCCGAGGCCCACTATCTGTTAGCCATGGCCCAGGCGCGACTCGGCGAACCGCGGGCCGCTGGCGAATCCTTTGGCGCCTTCTTGCGCATTCGCCGCCGCTACCAACAGTCACGCTCAGCGTACGCCGAGCGCGGCCGGCAGCTCTACCAACCGATGATCGCCGACTGGGTCGAGGCCGCGGAGCTCGAGTCGGACGCGCAGCGGGCAAGAAACACGACCGCCCTCAACAACCTCGGTGTCTTTGCGGCGCGCCAGGGCCACCTGGAGGAAGCGCGGCGCCAATTCGAGGCGGCCATCGCCGTGGTGCCCGGTGCCTTCGAGGCCCACTACAACCTCGGCAACCTCGACCTCCGAGCTGGCCGTTACAGTGAAGCGATCGCGGGTTTTGACCGCGTCCTGCTGCTCGCCAACGCTCACCACGGCGCGCTGGTCAACCGCGGGGTGGCGAAGCTCAACCTCGGGGATCTGGCGGGCGCCCGCGAGGACTTTTCGGCGGCACTCGACACCCGGGTCGGTGGGCGCTCGGTCGTTGCCACGGTCGACCTCGCCATGGCCTATGCCCGGGAGCCGGCGCGCTCCGCGGACGCCATCGATTGGCTCGGCAAGGCGATCGCCCTCGACAGCAAGAACGCGCCTTCCTACCTCGCCCTCACGGCGCTCAACCTGGCCCGGGGCGACCACGCCACCGCCCTGGGGCACATCGCGCGGGTCATGGAACAGAAGCCATCGCCCGACGCCTACTTCCTACGGGGCTGGACCCATCAGGCAGCGGGCGAAACCGAGGCGGCGATCGCCGACCTGCGCAAGGCGGTGGAGCTGGCCCCCGACTTCGTGGACGCCCACGAGCGCCTGGCGACTCTCTACGCCGAAACCGGCCAATACGCCGCCGGCCGGGAGACCCTGCATCGCATCCTGTTGCTCTTCCCGGATGACCAACCCACCCGGGAGCGGCTCGACGCGCTCTACGAGAAGGAGGGCCTGACGGCCAAGGAGGCGGCGGAGTTCCGCATCCTGCACGGCTTTGCCGAGGAGGAGGAGGCCGTGCGTCAAAAACTGAGCCGCAGCCTGATGGTGATGCCTTTTACCGCCATCGGTGGCAACGGGTCGCTCGGGCACGCCATGTCGCGGGCGACCTCCCTGTTGCTGGGGCACCTCAGCGGCGTGAAGGTCGAGCCGGGCACCGGCAACGTCGCGGGCGTGGGACCGGCCGAGGCTGGCCGCCGGATGGGTGTGGAGTCCGCCCTGGCCGGTACGTTCCGCCTCGAGGGGGACGACGTGCACCTCAGCGCACGCCTGGTCGAGACCAGCGAGGGCAAGGTCATCCAAGCCGCGGAGGTTCAGGGTCCCAGCGCCGAGATCTTTTCCCTGCTCAAGGAGCTCGCCCTCACCGTGACCTACGGCTTCGTTCGCATCTCCGTCGCCGAGGAGAAGCTGCTCCTCGATTCACCGGAGACCCCGCTGCCCGCCCTGCGCGCCATCGGTCGCGGCGAGGCGGGCTTGGCCCAGGGTGATGCCCAGAGCGCCCGGGTCCATTTCGAGACCGCACACAGCATCGACCCGGTCTACGTGGCCCTGTTGCCGGAGGCCGAGGGGTTTGTGCGTGCCTACGAGGAGCGCCTGGCCCGCGCTATCCGCGGCGACGATGGTGTCGCGGCGGTGGTCGTGGAGGAAGAGTTGGTGGAGCGCTCCCTGGTCATCGACGGGACCGCCGCCTTCTTCGTGCCGGGCTCGACGCAGCTGGCCCACGGCCGCTACGTGATGGGCTCGATCCTGTTGGCGGCGGACATCCTGGCCTGGACCGGTTTCGCGATCTTCCACGGCTACTACCAACCGCGGATCGACAAGTACAATACCGCGCCCTTGATCAACCTGCGCGGCGAGCCGACCAACTTCGACCGTCTTTACGACCGTGCCGCGGAGATGAAGATGTGGCGCGACGGCTTCTTCTTCGGTGCGCTAGCGGTGGGTGCTGCGAGCCTCATCGATGCGTTGCTCGATGCCTACTGGACCAATGAGGCGATCAGTTTGGCGAACTAGGCCGTTGACAGATCGGACACGTCGTGATACCTCAAGGTAGCAGAATCTTCGCTCTTGCTACCATGAGGCAGCATGTCACCGCGCAACGCTCTTTTCGCGGCGCCGCCCTATGCGGTTGAGCAGGCGATCAAGGCTCTCGGACAGAACCTTCGAACTGCCCGGCTTCGTCGGAACCTATCGCTCGCCGAGATGGCGGCCAAGATTGGTGTGAATCGTCGCGTGGTGGGCGACGCCGAGCGGGGCAAGGCGTCAACCGGCATCGCCGTCTATGTGGCTCTGTTGTGGGCTCTCGGGTTGAGCGAGCAGCTCGCGGAGGTCGCAAGCCCGAGGAACGACGAAGAGGGTGCAGCGCTCGCCCTGTCGCGCGAGCGAGCTCACGCGCGGACGCCGCGGGGCGACAATGATTTCTGAGCCCACGTCTTGCTACGTCTACATCACCCTTCCGGGGCATACCGAGGCGGTCACGGCAGGGCGCTTCGAGATCACCACCGACCGGCACGGGAACGCGATTGGCCGCTTCGTGTTTGGGCGCAGCTATCTGGAACGTGCCGACGCCGTGGGGCTCGATCCCGTCGAGCTCCGTCTCTCGTCTCGGGTCTATGAGACGACCCGTATGGGGGGAGTCTTTGGCGCCTTGCGGGATTCCGGTCCTGACTTCTGGGGACGCCGGGTCATCGAGAAGCACGTGCAGAGGACCGAGCTGAGCGAGCTCGACTACCTGCTCAACTCCGCCGATGACCGAGCTGGCGCCCTCGGCTTTGGGCTCGGACGGGCACCGCCACCGCCGCTACGAATGTTCAACCAGACGATCAATCTGGCGAAGCTCCAGGCCGTGACAGACGCGGTCATGGCGTCGATCGCCAACGAAGAACACCACAACGCAGCGACCGTCCAGATCTCGGAGCTCCTGCTCGTCGGTACGTCCATGGGCGGAGCACGGCCGAAAGCCGTCGCAGAGGACGAGGAGGGTCTCTGGCTCGCCAAGTTCAATCGCCCCGACGACCGCTGGAACAATGCCCGTGTCGAGCATGCCATGCTAACCCT
>JAUUZB010000909.1 GCA_030590185.1 Deltaproteobacteria bacterium | reverse complement strand
GAGGGTCTCGGCCAAACGGTCGTTGGTAAACAGGGTAACCGCGCCCACGAAGGCGATCCCGTCGGCGGCGGTGAAGCTGACCGTGAAGGTAAACTCCCCGTCCGGGGGAACCGCGATGAGAAAATCGTCTGGGTCCGGATTGACCGTCACCCGCTCGCCCGTGCCGGTGACGTCGACCCGATCGATGTTGAGGGTCTCGTCACCGAGGTTCGACAGGCGGATCAGCCGATGCTGGGTCACCCAGCGGCCGACGTCGCTGAAACGCACCGACTCGGTGCGCAGGCTCGCGACCGGGCCTCGAGGCGGCGTCGCGGCGTCACCCGCCACCGGCACGCACCAGCCGCCCTGACAGGTCAGCCCGGCGCCGCATTCCTGTGCCGTGCTGCAAGCTCCGCTCGCGTCGCCGCCGTCGTCGCTGCTCGGCGGCGCACATGCGGCGGTCGCCACGACCACCAATGACAGGAGGCGAGTGCTCATCGCCGGGTTGGGGGCTCAGCCCTTGAGGACCACAGTATCGTCAGCCTCGTCGGCGCGGCCGTAGACGTCCCGTTGGGAGGGATGAACCAGGCCTGGGGGCGGACCCTTCTTGGGTAGGGCGGCGAGTTTTTTCTCCTTCTCGGTCAGCTCCGGCTCCTCCCCGGCCTCAGTGGCCTTCTTGGCCAGAACCGCGGAAAACGGAGTGGTCGGTTTGGGCCGCGCCAGACGCTCCGCCTGGGCGCGCCGCGCCTCCAGATCCCGGATCCCTTGGGCCGTGGCGTTGTTGCCGCTGTGCACCACCGAAGGCCGTGGCTCAACCCTGCGTTCGTCGTAGTCCGCCATCGTCTCACCGCACGTCCCGCGGGGCTCACCTCCGCAGCGGACGTCTTCTCCCTGTGTGCAAAGCGCGCTCTCGGGATCTATTGTGCCACGTGGCGAGCGCCCGTGGTATAGGAAGGCACGAAGCCAGGTGACGTGACGACAGCCCTTTCACAGACGGTGGTCGCCAGCCTGGCGCTCGCCTGCGCGACCCTGATCGCCTGCGACCAGCCCGCGCCGGCGGCACCGCCCACCACCCGGGTCTTTTCCGACGAGCTCCTCGGGCTGAGCTTCGAGCTCCCGGCCGACTGGCGCCACGAGCGCATTGGCCAGCGGCACATCTTCTCCGGCCCGGAGGGCACCGACCTGTTTTTCACCACGGTCACCCTCCAGCCCCTCGGCCCCGGGGAAAAACTCGACGTGGCCCTCAGCCGCGCCTACGAGTCGGCCCTCGGCTACCGGGGGTTTGCATGGGAGCGCCGGGAGCCTACCACCGTCGCCGGCCGGCCCGCCCTGCGCTACGGCGTGACCTTCGAGCTGCACGAGAAGCAGCGGCGCAAGAGTGGGGTCGTCCTCGACAGCGGCGAGCAGCTCCTCGACCTCAGCTATGGCGCCACCACCGAGCTGTTCGCGACCGGACTGCCGGCCTTCACCCTTCTGGTCGACAGCCTCTCTTTCTACTAACTTTCCACGCACTCTCTATTCGCCGCGTTACCTGACCTCCGGATACGTGGTAGCCTCCCCGCCATGACTCAGGACTCTTTTGACGAACGCTTGGTCTGGTTGCTCCAAATCAGCCGCAGCATGCTCGCCACCCGCGACCTCGATCGCTTGCTCATGCTGATCACCGACGCATTCATCGAGTTGACCGAAGGCGACCGCGGTTTTCTGCTCCTCAAGAATCACGAGACGGGCGATCTCACCCAACGGGTCGGCCGCACCGCCAGCGGCACCGACATCACCGAAGAACAGAGCCCCATCTCAACCATCGCCCGCAAGGTCTTCGAGAAGGGGCAGCCGGTGTTCGCCACGGACACCAGTGTCCAAAACGACCTCGCCGCGCGCCGCTCGATCCACGATCTGGCCCTCAAGATGATGGTCTGCGTGCCCCTGACCAGCGAAAACGAGACCCTCGGGGTGATCTACGCCGACGGCAAGAGCAGCCTGGACAAGGTCTTTACCCAAACCAACCAACGCACCTTCGCCATGCTCGCTGACCACGCCGCCGCCGCCATCGAGAACGCGCGCATGTTCGAGCGCGCCACCAACGATCCGCTCACTGGCCTGCCAAACAGCTCCCACTTTCTCGTGCAGCTCGCCAAGGTGATGCGTGAGGCCACGGCCGAGGCGCAGGCCGGGATCATCTTGCTGGACCTCGATGCATTCAAGCGCATCAACGCCGCGGCGGGCGCCGAGATGGGCGACCGGGCATTGATCGACATCGGCACCACCCTCGCCGACGTGCTGCGCGCCGACGGGCTGGTGGCCCGGTACGGGTCGGACAAATTCGCGGTCCTGCTGCCACCGGAGGCCACCCCCAGAATCTCCGTACGGCTCCGGGATGTGGCCGAGCGCGCCCGCGCCTGCATCCGCACCAAGAACTACCACGGCATCAAGATGTCGGCGTCGATCGGCGGCGTCGCCTTCCCGGGGCCACCGGCGGAGAGCGCGCCGGACATAGTCGCCTTGGCCGATGACGCCCTCGGTAGGGCGCGGGCCCGCGGTGCCGGCGAAGTGGAGATCGCTCCGGAGGAGAGCTGAGCCCCGCTGGGCCCTAGGCGCCGCCCTTCTGCGGGGTGAGCTTGAGCACAGCGTGATGGGCGCTCACCTGGCTGAGCCGCAGGCTCTTGCGCTTGTTGGAGGCGCCCCCCACGAGCTCCACCTGGGCCCGCGGCACGTCGAGGGTATCGGCGAGGAAACGCACCAGCGCCTTGTTTGCCCGCCCCTCGGCCGGCGGGGCAGCGAGCTGAATCTTGAGCCGGTCGTCGTGCACTCCCATGATGCGGGTGCGCGCTGCCCTCGGCGAGACGATCACCTCGAGGCGCAGGTCGTCACCCCTGACCTGGAGCCAGGGAGGGATCGCGAGGCTCAAGCGCTACCGGACCTTACCGACCAGCGCCCTGCCGATCTGATCCCTACCCTGCTCCTCGTCGAGCGGATCGAGTCGGGGCGGGGGTGGCGGTCGAACCCGATCGAGCACCGTGACGGTCGCCTCCTTGGCGGCGGCCTCGTTCGCCCGATCCTGATCCTCGTGCACGTCGAGCAGCTTGCGGTGGGTGTTGAGCACGCCCTTGAGCTCCTCGAGGGCGCGCGCCCGCTGGCGCTTGAGGTCCTGGATGTCTTCGAGCACCGAGCTCACCCGCTTGTGGGCGTTGAGCAGGAGTTTCTCGGCGCGCAAATCCGCCTCGGTGATG
>JAUUZB010000197.1 GCA_030590185.1 Deltaproteobacteria bacterium | reverse complement strand
GGGATGAAGGTGATCGCCAACACCAACGACACGAGAATACCGAGGGAGGTGAACAACCCAAAGATGCGCACCGGCCGGATATCCATGAGCCCGAAGGAGAGCAGGCTCGCGGCGGTGGTCAGCCCAGCCGCGATCACCACCGGCCCGGTTTCGACCATGGTGTTGCGCAGCGCCGTCTCAGCGTCGCTGTCCTCGACGCGCACGTAGTAGCGCGCCAGGATGTGCAGGCCGTAAGCGCTACCGATGGCGAACAGCACCACCGGGGTAGCGCTCAGCACGATGTTGAAGCCGACCCCGAGGGTGGCCATCACGCCGAGGGAGACCACGATGCCGATGGCGGTGGAGAGCAACACCAGCGAGGTCCCGATCAGGTCGCGGAACACGACCATCATGACCAGGACGATGGCCAACACCGCCCAGGGGGTGAGCCTGCCGAGATCATTCTGAACCGTCTCGTAGATGTAGGTCGAGATGAACGGCGCGCCGCCCCAGTACTTCTCTTGCCCGGGCAGGGTCTTCTCGACGATGGCGCGGATCTGTCCGGCGACTAGCTTCGGATTGATGCCGTAGGAGAGATAGCAATAGATCACCAGCGCCTTGCCGTCGGCGGAGATCAAGTTGCCAACGATGTGATCGCGGGACATCACCTTGTCGCGCAGGGCGCGTTGGGCCGCCTGCGTCCCGGGGATCTCGCTGACCAGGTTGTCGGCCACGATACCGCCGAGCTTCTCGTCGGGGGTGAAGTCGATGACGTTGGTCAGACTCATCACGTGATCGAGGGTCGGCAGATCGTCGAGCCGCTCCGTCGCCTCGTGGAAGGCGGCGAGAAACACCGGGTCAAAGGGATCCTCGACCTCGATCCCGACTAGCGCCACGTCGGTGCCGCCGAAGCTATCGTTGATCTCGTGGAACAGCTTCACCTCAGGATTGTCCTGGGGCAAAAAGGCGAGGAGGTCATCCTCCTGTTTGAGCTTCACCGCTTGCGTCGCAGCCACGGCTGCCACCACCGCGACGACAATGACGATGACCCAGGCGCTCGAGCGGTTGGAGACCAGGTTGGCCAGACGCTTCACGACGTTGTCCTCCGATCCTGGGACGGGCGGCGATCGGGCGGCGGCATCGGGGGAACCTAGACGGCTGAATCCGAAGGGACAAGGCTAAATGCCTGATTCTATTTGCTTTTACGTATGATTAACTAATTCGGAATATTCTCAATACCCGACTAGGGATCATAGCGGTACCCGACACCGTGCACGGTCGCGATGATCTCCGGATTCTTGGGGTCGAGCTCGATGCGCTTGCGCAGCTGGGAAATGTGTTGATCGAGGGTACGGGAGTTCGGAATGTGGTCGAGGCCCCAGCAAAGGTTGAATAGAGTCTGCCGATCCACCGCCTGGCCGGAGCGTTCGTGGAAGACGCGCAAGAGATTCACGTCACGTAAGCTCAGCTCGATCACCGCCTCCCCGCGCCGGGCCCGCAACTGTGCCGGACTCACCTCCAGATCCCCGAGGCGGAACGGTTGGCTGTCGGAGCGCCGCTCCGGCTGCGCTAGGCACCGCCGGCTCACCGCCCGGATTCGGGCCACCACCTCGCGCACGCCAAAGGGTTTGGAGATGTAATCATCGGCGCCGATCTCGAGACCGACCACCCGGTCGACCTCCTCCGATTTGGCGGAGATGAATATGATCGGGACCTCGAGTCCCCGCCCGCGGATCTCCCGGCAGACGTCGTAGCCGCTCTTGCCCGGCATCATGATGTCGAGACAAAGAAAGTCGGGTCGCTCGCGTTCGAACAGCGATAGGGCCTCATCACCGTCGCCAGCGGCGACCGTCTCGTATCCCTCATCCGCCAGGATCTCGATCAACCCGGCTCGGATGTTGGGGTCATCCTCAGCGACCAGTACCTTCATCGTCAACCTCCCGCACCAAGGGTGCGTTGATCGTCAGCTCGAGCTTGGCGCCTCTCGGCGACGGGCAGAGCACGAGATCGCCGCCGTGCAGACGCGCCAGATCCCGTGCCAGGCCTAGTCCGATGCCGGTGCCGGCGGCGCCCTCACTGAGCCGATTGTCGAGGCGAGCGAAGGGCGCGAATGCCTTGGCCGCCTGGGACATTGGAATTCCCGGTCCGTCGTCGTGCACCACTAACCGGGCTAGGTCGTCCAACTCCCCAGGCAATGTCGTGATCCGCACCTCGCCGGTGCCGGCATACTTCTCGACGTTGCTCAGCAGGTTCGCAACGATCTGCCCGACCACGTCGCGGTCGAGGCGTACGGCGGACCCGGCACCGAGCTCGCGGATCACCTGGATCCCCTTCTGCTCAAAGGCCGGCGCGAACTGCTCGAGGATCTCCTCCACCACCTCATCCAGACTGGCGGTCACCGGGCGCAACACCATGGCGTCGCGGCGTTGGCGGGCAAAGGTCAGGACGTTGCCGATCAAGCGTGACAACCGCTGGCTCTCCGACACGATGATGTCGAGCCGGCGTGCGACCCGCGGGTCCTGATCGTCGTGATCGAAATCGCGCGCCAGCAGCTCGGCGTACATACGGATGTTGGTCAGCGGCGTCTTGAGCTCGTGGGAGACTTGATTGACGAAGCTCACCCGCTGGCTGGCGTCGCGGATCTCCCGCGAGCTCTCGCGATAGAAGTATGTCGCCAGGCCAACCAGACCGAGGCCTACCGCCAGCAACAGTCCGACCAGCCCGGCCAGGGCACCGCCGCCGAGGGTCTCGGCCAGGGCGCTGGGCGGCGCGAAGTACTGGAGCCGCCACGCCGACAGTGGCGCACGCAGAGTGCGTTCCGCGGCCGGCGCCTCCTGCTCCCCCGGCTCGTAGCGGCCCCACTGGTAGAGCAGCTTGCCGCGGGCGTCGAGCAGGGTGATGCGCGAGTTGGCCGGCGAGTCCGGGTCGGTGCTCGGCAGGGCGGCGATGATGTCGGCGAGCAGCCGCAGGCGATCGAGCTCGGCGCCGATGACGCGCCCGTTGTCCCGGCGCCAGTAGAGCAGACCGAGGTCGCTCTGCCAGAACCAGACGTACCAGCCCTCCTGGGCACCCGGCGCAGCCACGCTGACGGCCTGTTGAACGGGGCGGGAGCCCTGCTTTTGGGCCAGCGACCGGCGAGGCGCAACGGTTTGCTCGGGGGGCCGGCTGAACAGATCCTGGTTGAGCCAGAGCTGCCGGGTGCGCAGCAGGAACTCGCGCTCGTCCCGGGTCGCGGGTCCCTGGGGTGAGGGAAAGACCAGCTTGCCGTCGGCACCACGCACGAAGATCTGTTTGATGGAGGGCGTCTCCCGCGCCCGGCGCCGCAGGGTATCCGGGTCGAAGCTCGGCAACTCGGTGGCGGCCGCGACCTGCCGACGCCGCAGCGCCAGCTCGGTCGCGATCCGGGCGTCGGTGTCGGCTAACCGCTGGAGCAGGAGCTCCCGGAACTGGTGCCGGAGCACCTCGCGCTCGTCCCGGATCGTCCTGTAGCCGAGCCCGGAGATGAGCAGCAGCGGCGCCAACACCAACAGCGCGAGAATGATGATCAGACGACGGTGCAAAACGGCTCTGGCGCAGCGCTCAGTAGGACTGCTGCGTCATCTCCTCGAAATCAATCTTGCGCATCTGCTTGCGGGTGCGGTTCCACTCGGCCGGGTCCTCGAGCTTGTCGGCGTTATCCTTGTTGCGGGTCTCGATGCGCTCGAGCTTCTTGGAGCGGTAGCGACGGTTCTTCTTGCGCACGAAGGCCTCGTTCTCCTTGAGCACCTGACGCGCCTCGTCGATCTTGCCCTCGTCACGCAGGGCGAGGGCGATGCGGTTGCGCTCGTTGGCGAGCAGCGCCACCGCGTCAACCATGACGTCGGCGTTGGTGCGTTTCTCGACCTCCCGGGCGGAGGTTGAGGTGGTGAGCAGGACCTCGCCGCCGAGGGACTCGCGCTTCTTCGTGCCCATGTCGGCATAGGCGACCTGGACCCGCGCGATGTTGCGCTGTGCGCCGGCGGGCAGGGGCGGCACCTCGACCTCGAGCATCAGGAACTTCTCCTGACCAGCGTAGACCTGGTTGAGCCGGGCGGTGACCCGTTGGCCCTCGATCAGGGCGTCGCGGCCGAGCACCCGCAGCGGGGTAACGTGGTCGAAGTCGATGCGAACCTCGACGTCCTGGGCCACCACCGAGAAGACATCGCCAAACTCGTAGGTGAAGATTTTTGCCAGATCGGTCGCCTGCTCGACAAAGGCGTGGTTGCCGTCGGAGGCCATGGCGAGCTGGAACATGAGATCTTCGTTGTAGCCGAGCCCCAGCCCGATGGTGGAGACGGAGATCCCCTCGCGGCCGAGGCTAGTGCCGAGCTCGGCGAGCTCACCGGGGGCGCTCGGGCCGACGTTGGCCATGCCGTCCGAGAGCAAGATGATGCGGTTGAAGCGGTTGCGGTCGAAGTATTTGCGCAGCTCAGCGGCGCCCTTGCTGACCCCGGCGAACAGAGCGGTCATGCCGCCGGATCGGATCTCCCGGATGGCGCCAATGATCGCGGCTTTGTCCGCGGCCCGCATGGCCGGCACCGGCACGCTGACCACCGAGTCGTAGGTGATCACCGAGACGATGTCGTCGGCGTGGAGATTCTCCACCGCCATGATCGCGGCCCGGCGGGCCTCTGCGATCTTCTCGCCCCCCATGGAGCTCGACTTGTCCAGGACGATGGCGATGTTGACCGGGGTGCGCTCGCGGCCGGCGAGGGCCTGCTCGAGCCCCTCGAGGCCAACCTTGAGGTAGGCGGTGTGGGCCTCACCGGCGAGCAGCACCGGTGTGGCGAGCTGCGCGTTCAAGACCACCGTGGAGCTCACCGGCGGCTTGGCCGCCATGGCCGGTGAGCAGGCCCCGAGCAGCGTCACCGTTGTGACGAGAATGACACCCAATGTCGTGCGTTGCCTCATGATCGATCTCCCTGGCGTTGTACCGTGTTTGTTACGCGCGGCGCTACTGACCGCTGTGATCAAGGTAGCGGGCCAGGGGCTCCCGTGGGTCAGGTACAGGCAAGAAGGTTGTAAAGGTTCTGTGAGATCCGCCTTCGAATTGACTAACCGATCCCAGCCCGTATCATGGCCCCCATGGCTATGGTCTTACCTTCCCCTACCCCTACCCTTCGCCCAACCCGCGCAGGCGCTGGCCCTGTCGTTGCCCTGGTGGCCATCGCTGCCCTCGCAGCCTGCGATGCCCCGGCGAGCGGCTCGGAACCGACCGAAGAGGCCGCCCCGAGCCCCACCCCGGCCACGGCCCCGGCGCTCATCCGCCTCACCGACCAGCTCACCCGAGCCAACGTGCTCGAGAGCCCCTTGCTGACCATCGCCGCAGCCCGCAACCTCGCCGACCTCGGCGAGATGCCCCGCCGCGAGATCTTTGAGGAAGATTTCGAGAGCTTCGCGCCGGTGCGGGTCGGTTGGAAACCTTACATGCAAGCCCGGGCGCGGCCCGGGGGCCACGGCAAGGCAATGCGCTACAACGGTGGCGGGGCCAGCCGCTATGTCTTCGTGTTGCCGGCGGAGCCGCGGACCCACTATCGAATCCAGCGCGGCGTGTTCACCAGTGACCCGAATGTCGACCTCAGGGTGATCGAGACCCGCGTCCGGCTCAACCACCCGGAACGACTCAACCACCCGGAGGACGTGAGCCACGTATTTCGGGGCAAGTTCATCCCGATGAGCGATCTGCTGTTCATCCACCGTCCGCCCCAGGCCAAACCGAGCCGCTGGCAGCTCGACAGCCTCCAGATCGTCACCACCAGCAGCACCCGTTCGCTGGTCTTGAT
Organism: Deltaproteobacteria bacterium; assembly: GCA_030590185.1. The sequence continues at coordinate 1,113 of JAUUZB010000197.1, read as the reverse complement.
GATCGACGATGCCGAATCGGTGGTCGCGAGCTCTGGCCTGCAGTTCTGGCTCGATGACCTGCTGGTGGAGAAGCTCAGCCCCAGCCGCGAGCAGGAGCTGGCCTTGCTCAAGGGCGCGAGTCACGCCGAGGGGGCCGACCCGGACCTCGGCATGGTCAAGCACGACCAACTCCTGCCCACCGGCGAGGCAGCCAAGACCCCGCCGGAGGGAGAGACCAACTTCGATTTCCGCGAGGCGATCCTGGCCCCCTCCCCCACCCTGCTCCACTTCGAAATCGATGTGCCAGCCGGTGGCCGCTTCACCTTCTCCCACGCCCTGGCCAAGGCCGCCCGCCCCGGCGACGTTGTCGACTTTGCGGTCACCGCCCGGCACGACGGCCAAGAGAAGTCGCTCTACGAACAACGCGTCACCCTCGACCCGAAGAGGGCGCGCACCTCCGCGGGCTGGCGCTGGGTTGATGTCCAGATCTCCTTGGCGGAGCTCGCCGGCCAGCGGATCGATCTCTACCTCAAGACGACCTCACCAGACGGCACGTCGGGCGTCGGCCTGTGGGGCCGACCGATCATCGATCGCCCCCGGCTCCCCGAGGATCCCCCCAACGTCCTGTTCATCGCGGTCGATACCCTGCGCGCCGACCGCCTGTCCTCCTACGGCAACACCAACCGCACCTCGCCCCACCTCGACGCCCTCGCCGCCGATGGGGTGCGCTTCGATCAGGCGGTGAGTCCCAGCAACTGGACCACCTCCGCCTTTGCCTCCCTGTTCACCGGCCTGATGCCCTCCCGCCACCGGGTGATCCACCGCGCCCGCGCCATCGCCCCCGGCCTGACCACCATGGCCGAGCACTTCCGCGCCGGCGGCTGGCTCACCCGCGCCGTGGCCTACAAGGCTTACCTGTACAACATGGGCTTCGAGCAGGGCTTTGATACCTGGTTCAACGTCCCCAAGGCCGAGAACACGGCGGACGACAACCTGCGCCACGCCCTCGCCTTCCTCGACCAGAACTACGACCGGCGCTTCTTCCTCTTCTTCCACCTCAACGACCCACACCAGCCCTTCAATCACCCGGCGCCCTTTTACCGGATGTTCAACGACGCCAAGGATTTCGATCG
>JAUUZB010000008.1 GCA_030590185.1 Deltaproteobacteria bacterium | reverse complement strand
GAACGAGAGCTCTCGAGCGAAACCAGGCGCCAGGCGACGGCCGCGAACCCAGGCAGCGCGGCTTGGTGATCGCGGGGAGCTCGAACAGGCCCTTCGTGTCATCGGCGCCCTGATCGAGCAGGAACCCAATTCGGCGGCGGGGCTGCTCTTGCGCGGACAGGTGTGTTTGTCAGCAGAGCGTACGCGAGAGGCCGTGGCCGATCTGCGCCGCGCGGTCTTCCTCGAGGCCGACGACAAGTTGGCGCGGTATTGGTACGCCACCGCGTTGCATGCCGCGGGTCGGGCGAAACAGGCGCTAGGCCAACTGGAGGAGCTGCGACGACAGCTCTCTTCGCTCAACGCCGACGACCTTCTGGAGGATGGCGAAACCTCGGTCGATGAGCTGCAACGGGCCGTCGGCCTCTACCAGGAAAGTATTCAATAGGGTTCATTGTCATGACCGGGCAGGGGGAGAAGGGGGATGGCGTGGTACTCGCCGGCCAAGGGGCAGACAACAGCGTCGCCCCATCAGATGACGAACGGGTCCTCAAGCGCCGGGCCGCAAAGTTGGCCCGGACAAAGGAGGACGCGCTGGCGCGCACCGTTGCCCATCGAATCGCCCTGGTCGCGTGCGGCAAGGAGCGGTTCGGGATCCCGGTCGACGGTCTACGGGAGTTCGTCAGTGTGCCGGCCATCGCGTCGCTGCCAGGTTTGCCCGCCTGGATGCCTGGCCTCGCGCACGTCAGGGGCGATCTCCTCTCCGTCGTGGATCTGGCCCGGTGGCTCGCCATCGAAAACGCCGAGACCCCGACCAGTCTGGCGGTGCTCGAAGCCGACGAAGGGCCGGTTGGCTTGTTGGTGGGGGAGGTCCTCGGCTTCCGCGACGTGTATCAGGACGATCTCGTCGAAGATTTCGACGCTGCGCGCCACCAGGCAGGACGTCTGGTGCGGGAGATCACCCGGGATCTGGTCGCGATCATCGATCTGGAACGCCTGCTCGGGGACAAACGATTGATCGTCTCATCATCTCACAAACCTGAAGCGCAAACGGAGCAATCCGACCGACGGCAAGAGTGAAACGTGTAGCCACAGCTACAACTCGAGCCGAAACCAGAACTCGGAGGGTCATTATGAAGCAAGTAAATTATCTCGTGTGCCTTTTGGTGGTCACGGCGCCGGCCGGGCTCTCTGCCCAGGAGCCGGAGCCCGAGGCTGCCCCTGAGGCCGTTACCGAAACAGCGGCCGGCACTGAGGCAGTGGCCGGTGCTGAGGCGGCGACCGAGGAGCTAACCGCCGCGTCCGCGGCTGAGGGCGAGGCGGCCGCGCCTGTCGCGCCCGAGCCAGCCGTGGACGACGTCGCGCCCGAGCCTCCAGTCGAAGATGATTTTGACCTCCTGGAGGCGGCGGACGATTTCATGCATTCGGTCCGGTTTCACGGCTTTGGGAGCTGGACCGCCGGGTACACAGATAAGAACCACTATCTCCACCTCGCTTCGCCCGACGGGAATTGGGAGTCGGTGGTCGCCGCCCTCGACGTGAGCGCCACGCCCTACGAAAACCTCACCGTAAAAACCCAGTTCTCTTTCGCGGTGGAGAACGAAGAGCTCGGTATCGATCTCTGCCTGGCGTTCGCCGAATACGCCTTCTTCGACGAGCTCAAGTTGCGGGTGGGCCAGCTCAACCATCCCTTCGGCCTCTACTCCCAGATCCTCGATGTGGGCACCCTGCGGCCCTTTGCTGCCCTCCCGCAGTCCGTCTACGGGCCCAACGGCGTCACCTCCGAGTTCTTCCGCGGCGTCGGCATCACCGGAAACATCGAAACCGACAGTGATTGGGGGTTCGCCTATGACGTGTACGCCGGTCACGTGCACGTCGATCTCAGCGATCCCCACGAACAGCTCGAGGCGATCGAATCTGAGTCGCACGGTGAAGAGATGGAGCCAGGCCACGAGCACGAGCACGAACACAGCGAGGGCACGGTGGAAACGAAGAATTCGATCGGCACCCGGGTGACGGTCACCACCCCCCTCGAAGGCCTACGCTTCGGTGTTGGTGGCTTCACCGGCGATTCGACCCACCACGGTGAGACGTGGGTGCGCCGGGTTGCCTTTGCCGCTCATGCTGAGTTCGCCTGGGAGGACCTGGTGGTCCGCTCCGAATACACCCGCTTGCAGGAGATCGACGATGATGGCGCTTCCCTGCACGTCATGGACGGGTTCTACGTCGAAGCCACCTATTTCTTGGTGGCGGAGCTCCTCCAGCTCGCCGCCCAATTCCAGTTCTGCGACATGAGGGGGGTTGATGAGCACGAAGAGGAAGAAGGCTCCCATACCGCGGAGGAAGAAGCGGCGTTCGAGGCCGCCGAGACCGCCTTTGGCCAGCACCGGGAGGTCGCGGTCGGAGTGAATCTCTGGCTCACCGGCGGTTTGGTCCTCAAGTTCTCCTACCACCGCGTGTTCGGCAACCGCTATGCACGTCCACCCGATGCGGCGCTACACAATAAAATCCTCACCAGCACGATGAGCTACGACACCCACGCTTGGCTCTTTGGCGCCGCGTTCAGCTTCTGAGAGGAATCGATGCGATGAAGAATACAATCTCGCTGGTCTCGTTCGTGTTCGTGCTCCTGGCCGCTTCGAGCGCTGCCGCACAGGAGACGGCCGCCTATCGAGTCGTCGTTCATCCCACTAATCCAATGTCGTCGGTGTCGAGATCCGTGGCGGCCAAGCTCTTCCTGAAGAAGACGAGCAAGTGGGAGCACGGTCAAAAGGCTCAGCCCGTGGATCTCTCGGCCTCGTCTTCAACCCGCGCCGCCTTTTCCAAGGGCGTGCTCGGGAAATCGGTGAGCTCCGTCAAGAGTTACTGGCAACAGAAGATTTTCTCCGGCCGGGGCGTGCCCCCTCCCGAGAAGAGCTCCGACGCAAAGGTCGTCGCCTACGTGTTGTCGCACGCCGGCGCCATCGGGTACGTCTCCTCGAGGGCCGACGTCAGTCGGGTGAAGGTCGTCTCCGTACGGTAGCTCGTTCTTCTTGGATATCGCCGGAGGCGAAGCAAGCTCATGAACAACTTGAAACTCAAATACAAAATCCTCCTCATCCCGGGTATCGCCGCGGTGGGGTTCGTGCTGCTCATCTTGATCAACCTCATCTTGGGTACCAACAACCTGAGCCGGCTGGGAGACATTGAGCAGGGCTACATACCCGCCCTCGAGTGGAATCGTGATCTCAAGCAGGCGCTCGAGTCGATCCAGCGCCGGATGCAAGAGGCGGTGGCGGCGGCCGAGGAGGAGGGCCTCGACGAGGCAGATGAGCTCAAGGGAGCCTTTTCGGCTCGTCTGCTGGAGGGCAAGAGCATCGCGACGGTGGAGGTCGACCAGATCGAAACCCTCAACGAGGACTTCGACGAGTACTACCGGCTGGCTCGCGGAGTCAGCGTCCAGATGATTGGCGTCGACGCCGGCATTGAAACAGGTGAGGATTTCAACAGCGACCTCGAGGCGATGACCTCGAAATTCCGCGCCATCGAGACGAGGCTCGAACAGGGCATCACCTCCGCGGAGAGTGAGATGCAGAATTCCTTCGGGACCGCCAGGGACACCATCGTGACCTCGACCATCGTCAACGTGGTGATGGCCTTGATCTTCGTCCTCGTACTCTCGGTTTTCGCCTTCTGGATTGGCAGCAAGTATATCGCCGGGCCGATCGAGACCGTCACCGTGCTGGCCGAGCGCGTTGCCGGGGGTGATCTCAGCGGTGACGTGTCGGTCTCCGAGCACGTGGCCGAACGCAAGGACGAGGTCAACATTCTCCACAACGCCTTCGCTTCCATGACCCTGGGCCTGCGCAACACCATAGGAAAGATGCAACACGCGGCCACGGAGCTCTCGTCGTCGGTCGCCCAGATATCCACCACCGCCAAGGAGACCGCCGCATCGTCCGAAGAGCAGGCCTCGACCGTGGTCGAGGTGAGCTCGACCGCCGAGGAGATCAACCAGGCCAGCGTCGCCGCCGCGGAGACGGCACGATCGGTCGTCCAGGCCGCGGAGACCGCCTCGCAGAGCAGTCAACAAGGCCTCGCTGCCGTGTCAGACGTGGCTGAGGTCATGGCGGTCATCCAAGACCGGATTCAGGAGCTCGCCAAGAAGATCCTGCACCTGAGCGAGCAGAACGTACGGATCGGTGAGATCGTCGAGAGCGTCAAAGACCTGGCGGATCAATCCAACCTCTTGGCCGTCAATGCCAGCATCGAGGCGGCCAAGGCCGGCGAGCGCGGTCGCGGCTTCGCGGTGGTAGCCACTGAGGTACGGGGCCTCGCCGAGCAGAGCAAACAGGCGACCCAGCAAATCCGCAGCATCGTGGCCGACGTCCAGAAGGCCACCAGCAGCGCCGTGATGGCTACCGAGGAGAGCAGCAGGAAAGCCGAGGATGGACGCAAGACGGTCGAGACCCTGCGTGTCGTGGTCGAGACGCTCTCCGGGGTGCTCGAAGACACCGCGTCAAAGGCGCGTCAGATCGCGGGGGCATCACAGCAACAGGTCGCTGGCATCTCGGACATCACCAACGCGATCCAGGATCTGACCAGGGCGGCCAGGGATTCAGCCTCGGGCGCCAAGAATCTCGAGGGCGCGATCGGAGAGCTCACCTCCCTCGGCGCGCAGCTCCAAGAAACCACGGAAAGCTACGTGGTCTAGAGTGCGCAGGTCTTCCTGATGGATGAGTTAGAAGCGACTCTGCGCGGGGTATTTCGCGACGAGGCGGTCGAGACCCTCGATGATTTGGCGCAGGCCGTCGAGGAGCTCGCGGCCGGTTGCCCGGCGGAGAAGCGCCAGGAACTCATCCAACGCAGTTTCAGGCTGGCGCACAACCTCAAGGGGGCGGCGCGGGTCGTCGGCTTCGAATCGGTGGAGACCGTGGCGCACTCCATCGAGGACGCGCTCAGCCCCTATCGCGAATCGGGTGAGCCGCCCCCGGATATCTTGTTTCAGCAGATCCTCGGGGCGATCACCACGATCGGCAAGATCATTGACGGTGAAGACTTCGACGACGCCGCGGCCGATCGCACCGCCGGAGAGCGAGCCCCTGCGCCGGATGAGCAGGGCGGTGGTCCCGGGGAGACAGGGGCAGCGGTGCCGGATACTCCCGACTCCGACCCTGGACGCTCCGTTCCCCAAAAGGACCGCACCACAACGGTGCGAGTCGAGGTGCACCGTCTCGATTCCTTGATGGCAAAAACCGGCGAGCTCTTGACCTCCCGGGCGCGCCTCCAGGCCCGGCAACGGGTGCTCCTGGAGATCGGAGAGGCCCTGCGTGACGCCTCTCGCGATCTGACCGGGGAGAGCCGCGCTTCGATCGGTGACGTCGCCAAGAGCCTCGATGCCCTGGCGAAACGCGACCGCCGGGAGCTGCAGTCCTTCAGCTACCTTACCGATGAGATCAACGACGCCACCAAGCGGGTGCGGATGCTGCCGCTGGCCGACCTCGCTCCGGTCTGGCGCCGGACCGTGCGGGAGGCGGCCCAGGAGACCACAAAAGGCGTGCAGCTGACGGTCGAGGTGGGCGATCTCGAGCTCGATAAGAACGTCCTCGACGGTCTGCGTGATCCACTCATGCACATCCTGCGCAACGCGGTCGGCCATGGAATCGAGGATGCAGCCGATCGGGCTCGCCTCGGAAAGCCCGATGCCGGCACAATCCTAATCCGCGGCACCGCCCTGGGAGCCATGGCCGAGCTCGCGGTCAGTGACGACGGGGGTGGCATCGACGCGGAGAAGGTAGGCCGCGAGGCGGTGAGCCGCGGCTTCGTTACCGCCGCGCAGCTGTCGCGCCTGGAGCGGGAAGAGGTCCTGGCGCTGTTGTTCACCGCCGGTTTCTCGACGGCCGGTGAGCTCAGTCGGCTCAGCGGCCGCGGGGTCGGCCTCGATGTCGTCCGCAAGCGGGTCGAGGAGCTCGGAGGTACGGTGGCCATCGCCGACAAACCAGAGCTTGGCGGGACGACCTTTTTGCTCAACGTACCGGTCAGCCTGGTCTCCATGTCGGGGCTCTTGGTCTCGGTGGGTGGCCAGATCTTCGCGTTGCCGATCGACCACGTTGAGCGCACCATGCGAATCGAGACCAGCGCCGTCGAGACGGTCGACGGGGCCGCTGCGGTCCGCCTCCCTGACGCCAAGCCCTTGCGGATATGTTGGCTGGCTCCGATCATGGGACAAACCCGGACCAGCGTTGGGTCGACCATGATGGTCGTGGTCGTCTCGCGCGGCGGATCTCGGCTCGGCCTGGTCGTTGATTTCCTCGTTGGTGAGGAAAAGTTCGTAACCAAGCGATTGCCCTGGAACCTCAAACGCCTCGAGGGGGTCAACGGCGCGGTCATCCTCGGCGACGGCACCCTGGCCATTGTGGTCGACGTGCCCGAGGTCTTTGACCAGAGCGCGCGATTGGCCGACGTGCCGCTCGGGACGCTGCTGGCCCCATCCGAAAAAAGGCTGCCAGCGATTCTGGTGGTGGATGACTCGTTGACCAGCCGCACCCTGGAGCAAAACATCCTCGCCGCCGCCGGTTATGATGTCCTCACCGCCGTCGACGGTGAGGAGGCTTGGGGCGTGCTCCAGCAACGACAGATCGACCTCGTGGTCGCGGATATTGAGATGCCCCGAGTCGACGGCATCGAGTTGACGGAGCGCATTCGCGACGATGAACAGCTCAAGGATCTTCCCGTGATCATCGTCTCCAGTCTCGGAGATGCCGATGACATCGCACGGGGCGGAGCCGCGGGGGCGGATGAGTACGTCGTCAAGGGCAAGTTCGATCAGCGCAAGTTGCTCGAAGCGGTCACGAGATTGCTCTCGATTTCGTGAGTGCCGTGAGGGGAAACGGCTCCATGGTTCGTGTCCTCATTGTTGACGACTCTCCCACCGCGAGGCTCGCCCTGCGTGGTGCCATCGAGGTTGGCCCCAACATGCAGGTGGTGGCGGAGGTCGCAGACGGTGCCGGTGCCTTGTCGGCTGTCGAGCGTCTCACCCCCGATGTCGTGTTGATGGACGTCTATCTCGGTGACGAGAATGGACTGGCTGTCACCGCTGAGATCATGTCTCTCCGCGCTACGCCGATCATCATCGTCACCGGTGTCGATCCCGGCGATCCCGAGCTGGCGTTTCGTGCGGTCGAGGCCGGGGCCCTCGAGGTGCGTAGCAAGCTGCCTGGGATCCGGCACCCATCCTACGAGCCAGAACGCCGGCAACTCGTGCGGATCATCGAATCGCTATCGAAGGTGCCGGTCGTGACCCGGCGCACGCGGCGACGGCGGGCCGACCAACTCGAGAGGCGGCGGCGCCCGGTGTCCACACCTGTCTCGACGGTGGTTCCGGGCGATTGGCCCGGGGGTCGGCTCCTCGTCATCGGTGCGTCGACCGGCGGACCGCCCCTATTGCTGAGGTTGTTGGAGAGCCTCCCGGCGCCGTTCCCCCTGCCGATCGCCATCGCTCAACACCTTGCGGACGGCTTCGTGCAGGGTTTTGCCACCTGGATGAGCAGGAGCACCGGCCACGAGATCGTCGTTTGCGAGCGGCTGATGCCCATGGCTGGCGGCGTGGTCTACGTCGCGGCGGACGCGCACCACATCGAGATACGCCCGAATAATCGAATTGGCCCCACGCCACGGCACGACAAGGATCTCCACACCCCCTCCATCGACCGCCTCTTCACGAGCGCCGCCGAGCAATTGGGCTCCGGGGTGACCGGCCTGGTGTTCACCGGCATGGGGCGTGACGGCACACAGGGCATGACGGCCCTCAGTCGAGCGGGCGCACATTGTGTCGCTCAAACGCCCGAGACCTGCGTCGTCGACAGCATGCCCCAATCTGCGATCCGGGCGGGCGTCGTGGACGAGATCTTGCCACCGGAGGCCATCCCGGACTTGCTGGTGCGCTTGGGGAAGTGAAGCGGCGGGCTATTCCGGCTCGGCCGGCAGCCAGACGCGCCCGGCGTTCTTGAACGCTCTCTTTCTCGCCACCCACACGAAGAGGATGAGGGAGAGCAACAGGTAGCCCAGGGCGATCGCCACCATCAGCCAGAACAACTCGGGCCGGCCTTCGGTCGCGCTGTAGACCGGCAGGTTGATCGACAGGATGAGCGGGATCACGATCACGAAGGTGAAGGGCGCCTGGTACATGTAATCGGATGCCGCCGGGCTCTCGAATTGTGGGTCGATCACCCTGAGCAACGCGAGTCCGGTCGGCATGGTGCCGGTGGAGGAACCGAAAATCAGCAACGCCCGGTGCAGCCGGTGCTCGACGAATACCCGGGAGCAGAGCCAGAGCACGGTGACCATGGTCAGGAGACCGGAGACCAAGGCCATGGTCAGGATCGGTAGCCAGTACTCCGCCACGATCACCAGGGAGATGGCGCCGAGGGCGCCGGCGACCATGAGATCCACCGAGGCGCCGGAGAGTCGGGTCAGGGTGCCGTTGTCGAGGGTGTGATCGACCTTCAGCAGGGCGAGGAGCTTCTTGACCGCCAGCGCCGTGATGGCGGCGAACACGAAGCTCAGGGCCCAGAGGTTGACCGCCAGATCGCGGCCGAGATCGCCGGCCAGCGAGAGCAGGTAGGTGATCAGGTGCAACACGAGATAACAGAGCAGGTAGATGAACAGCACCATGCCGAGGTTGAAGGTCATCGAATCGATGGCCTCGGACTCGGTGGTGAGCCTGGCGCCGACGGGTAGCTTGCTCCCTGGCGGGTGCACACCGCTCTTGGCGTCAAATCGCTCCAGCCCTTGGCGCTCGGCTCGGGACAACCAGCCCCGCTTGATGCCGTAGTTGATTAGGAACATCCCGCCGAAGCAGGCCCATAGAAATCCCACCGCCGCAAAAGTGAGCCCAATGCTGCCGGCGCCGTTGAACCCGAAGCCCTCCCAGCCGTGGCCGATGGCATAGGCCTGGCCGGGGCCCTGGGCAAAACCGAGGGACAGGAGCAGCCCGAAGGAGGGGAATAGATCCGGGATGACCGTGGACATGAACAGGAAGGTGAGCAGCAGGCCGGTCACCACCTGCAAGCCGAACTGGGAGATCACCACGGCCGAGGTGCCCATGATTCCTCGCTCCGCCGTATTTTTGGCGCCCTCCTCGCGGCGCAGGGTCATGGCGATGTAGGAGATACTCAATAGATGATACACCAGGACCCCGAGCCGATCCGCGGACAGCCCGAGGGGAGGGGCGGCGAAGTTGTAGAACAGCAACAGGAAGAAGCCCGCGGTCAGGGCGTTCGGGATCAGGAATCTCTGAAAGAAACGTACCCTGGCGCGAATCACGGTCGCGAGCAGGAGCGCCGCGGAGATGATGCCGAGATCGACGAGCAACGCCCAGGGGAAGTTCATGGGTCGGGTCCCTCCTCAACGTGGACACCCGGTGGCGTCCGGCACTCCCATAAACTACCTTCCTGCCCGGGAGTCGAGGGCCTCCAGTGCCGCATCCAGACGGCGGGTTTCCCTGATGACCTCCCCGAGATCCGGTACGTGGAAGGCGTGCAGAACTCCCCGGTCCTCGCGCCCCCGCCCGAATGACACCGGGAGATTGGCGAGCCGGGCACGGAGGGCTGGCTTGTCCGCCACCAGCCGGCGGTGGAATCGACCGTCGATGCCCCACACCTCTGCCTCGCCGCGCGGGAAGAGCATCCCCCAGGCGGTCTCGAAGAGGACGGCCCGTCGCATGGCGGCACCGTTGCGATGTCGCAGCCGAATAGCTGTGGAGAGGCGTGGCCAGCGTGCGAGGCGGCGGCGTCCTTGGATGTCGACGCCGCGCCGTTGGAGTTGGCGCGCCAGCCAACCGCGTGCGGTCATCCCCAGCGGGGTGATCAGGAGGTTGACCCGGCCGGCGGTGGGGATCGAGCGCGCCCCGTGGTCGATGGCGGTTAGCCAAGCGCGCAGCTTCGCTATCTTGGCCGGCGAAGGCTCCGCCAAACGCAGCACCACGGGCTCCGCGTCGAGGGTCATGGTCGCGCCGCGTTTGCCCGGTCGTTGAACAGCCGGGTGCAGTGCAAGCAGTACCGGCGGCAGATCGGATCGGCCTGGCAGTCGGCCTCGCGCACGAAGGTCGCCGAGCGGCGGCGCTGCAGATCTGGGGGATCGCTCAGGCTGCCGAGGGGCTCTCCCCCTTCGCGTAGATAGACCGAGCATGGGTAGTAGTGGGCGATGTCCAGGGTGCGCTCCGTCAACGGGACGTAACACCGCCAGCGCGGGTCGTTCGACCCGGGGCGGCCGCCGACCGGGGCGGTGCTCGGCAGACCGATCGCTTCGGGCGCAAACACCGTCTCGAGCTTGCGGCGCAACAGGGGCAGCGTCTCCGGTGGCCGGCGTGACAGCTCCGCTGCGATCTCGGCGCGAACGGCGGGCGCCTCGGGGAAATCGCCGAGCCCGTCGCGTAGGTCCGCCTCGGTGATCAACTTCACGTCGTCGGGCAAAAAGCCCAACAGAAAACGGACCAACTCCGCCAGGCGGTGGCGGTTCTGGACGCCGACGACCGCGTTGAGGATGAGCACGAACCGCACGCCGCCCCGACGGGCCTCGGCGAGCTCGGCGAGGGTACGCAAGGTTGCTGCAAAGGCTCCGCTCCGCCGGGTCAGGGCCGCCCCGAGGGCATCGTCGCTGGCGTCGAGGGAGATCCGCAGCTCGTCGAGGCCCGCCGCGATCAGGTCGAGGTACAGGCGGGAGCCGAGGGTTCCGTTCGAGGTCATACTGATCGCCCGCACGCCCCGTTGACGCGCCCGGCGGACCATGTCGACGACCCCACGGACCGTGGCGGCCTCACCGCCGGTCAAGTGCAGGTGGCGCACCGGGGAGGCGGTGTGGGCGTCGAGCAGGCTGTCGAACCCCGCGAGGTCAAAGCCCCGGCGCCCCGCTGGCGCGTCGTGGAATGCGATGGTCTTGCAGTAGATACAGGCGAGGTTGCAGGCGTAGGTGAGGAAGACCGTCATCCGATGCAGGCCCACCCCGGCGGTGATCCGCTCTGGGTACTCGAGCAGCGGGGCGAGGTCTCGGATTCGGGCGCGCTGTTGCTCCTCGAAGAGGAGGTCCGGGGCGCGGCGGGCTTGGGCTCGTGCTGCGTGACTCGTCATGGGATCTCCTCTTGGTGTAGGCTTGTGTGGGTATATGTGGGATAGTAGCACACATCCGCAACTACACCGAGGAATAACCAGGGACGGGTGTGATGTTCGGAATTACCAGCAAAAACATCCGGTTGTGGGGATTATGAAAGCGACGACTGAGCCGGTAGGCCCGCTCATCCTCAGCTCCGGGGCGATGCGTGAGCGAGCGACGCGCGGCACCGCAGCGAAACGGGGGGTGCGGCGGAGGCGAAGCACCCACAATCGGTCGGAGCGCTCCCCCCCAAGAGCCGAAGCAGTCCCCCCCGTTTCGCGAGGAGCGCACGCAGGAGCGAGCGGCTCCCCGCACAGCGCCCCGGACAATGCTACTCACCTCTCCCGTGACGGATCCAGGCGTCCTATGACCCGCGCCCCCAGCCTGATAAACGCGACATCATGCCCACCCGCCGCGAGCTGCTAGAGATCCACTTACGCGACGGCGAAGCCACGGCGCGGGACCTGGCAGAATTTCTTGGGCTTCACGTGCGCGTGGTGTTGGACGACCTCGAGCACATGCGGCGCTCCCACCGGAAGTCCTTCGAGCTACGGCCCGCCGAGTGCACCGCCTGCGGATTCGTCTTCAAGAAGCGCGATCGCTTGAGCAACCCATCGCGTTGTCCGACGTGCAGATCGGAGAGAACTGTCGGGCCGTGGTTTCGGTTGACCGCTTGAGCGACGCCTCGATCGGGAGCTCTTCTTCGAGGGCGGCCTGACTACTGATGGAAGCCGATACACTCCCGCAGCCGCGGATCCTTGAGCGGCACCGGGTTGTGCCGGCGAAGCGACCAGGCGAACACCAAGAAGAACAGGCCGACAAACCCGAGGGTCACCAGGGCCTCGACCCAGGGGAGATGCGCGTGGGCCCCGTGGCCGCCATGGCCGATGGCCGGGCTGACCAGCATCAGCATCTCCCAGAACTGTGCGACCAGGATCAGCAGGGCCATGGCGATCACCCGACCCGGCTTGCGCTTGTTGTTGCGCGGTACCATCACGATGAACGGCACCAGGAACTTCACCAGGGGCAGGATGATCAGGTACGCCACCCAACCGTTCTCGGCGCGGGTGATGAAGTAGGAGGTCTCCTCGGGGATGTTGGCGTACCAGATGAGCAGGTACTGGCAGAAATAGATGTAGGCCCAAAAACCCGTGGCCGCGAACATCATCTTGGCCAGGCTGTGGAGGTGATTCTCGTTGACGAAGCCGTTGAGGCGGCCGCGCAGCATCAGCACCCCGACGATGACCGCCACGAAGGCGGTGCCGGTCTGGATGGTGTCAGTGAAGGTGACCACCACGTACATGGTCGAGAACCAGTGGGCCTCCAGGGACATGAGCAGGTAGTAGCTGACCACGCTGAAGGACAGGGCGAAGAGCACGATGAAGATGGCCGACAACACCAGATTCGTGCGGCTCAGGGCCACCCCGCCGTTCTGGTCCTGTTGGCGGGAGTTGCGGACGATCAAGAAAGCGAAGACCACCCAAATCACCAGGCTCGCGCCGATGCCGATGTAGAAGCCGCTCATGTTGAGGAACGGCTCCTTGTGGCGCAGCAGCGCGTCCGCCTGCACCGCGGCGACGTCGGTCCAGTGATAGAGGTGGTGGCTACCGAGGGCCACCAGCAGGGTGAGGATGCCACCCGGCAGCAACCAGGAGGTCATCGCCTCGGGGATGCGGCGCATGGAGACCGACCAGACGCCCTTGGTCAGGTAGAGCATGGAGATCCACAGCACGCCGAAGACGCCGAGGCTCAGGGCGTAGAAGACGCCGATCAGGTAGGCGCTCCAGGCGAGGCCAGGGTGACCGTTCGAGAGGGACCAGAAGAAAGCCCCGGCGCCGGCCAGGACCGCCAGCGCGGCGATGATCCACGCGGCGGCTGGTAGCTCTAGACGAGCCGGGAGCTCGGGGACCGGGTGGGTGGCGTGATCGTGACTCATTGTCCTTCACCTCCCTGGAGCGGCGCTGGGGGAGCGGGCTCGGTTGGCGCGGCGAAATCGGTTGGCGCGGCGGGCTCGGTTGGCGCGGCGGAATCGGTTGGCGCGGCGGAATCGGTTGGCGCGGCGGGTTCAGTTGGCGCGGCGGGCTCGGTTGGCGCGGCGGAATCGGTTGGCGCGGCGGGTTCAGTCGGCGCGGCGGGCTCGGCCGGGGGCGCCACGGGCAGGCGGGCCTGTAGGGTCCGCAGGTAATGAATCACCTCCCAGATCTCCCCGGCCTCGATCTGCTTGGCATGACTCGGCATCGATCCCTGGCCACGCATCGGCAGGTGGAAGATGCGACCGTCGGACCAGTCGCGTATCTTCTGCGTCATCAAGCTCGGTGGCTTTGGAAAGAGCTTGGTGATGTGGCCGTCGCCGGCCGCCTCTGGACCGTGGCAGGTGATGCAGAGGTTCTCGTAGGTCCATTTGCCCCGGGCGATCACCTCGGGGGTGGCCGCCAGCGGGTTCGTCAGGGTCGCGCCGGCGAGGTCGCCCTGGTCCTGGCGGAACGGGTAGGGCCGTTCGTTTCTAGCCAGGGCGCCCGGGGGTGGGGCGAGCATGCCGGTCGGGGTCTCGCCGCTCAGGTCGGCCCGCTGCGGCTTGAGCTTGGGCTGATCGCTCATGTCGAGGAAGTTGGTCTCCCGGTAGGGCTCGGTGCCGGCGGGCAGGCCGATCTCGCAGGCGCTCAATGCCAACAGCGCGGCAAGCGCGCAGCCGAGACCCGCCGTAACGGCAGGGGCTCTGCAACAGGTTCGGTTACGCATGGCTGCTCTCCTCAACGTCGGCGACCCGCACCCCATGGGCGCCGAGCTCCTCGACGAACGCGACGACCCGGTCGACGTCGAACTTTGGGTCGGTGGCGGAGATCCAGAGCACGAACTTATCGACCGTTGCACCCGTCTGGATCAACATGGGCGGCGGTTGCGGCACGGTGTCGCGCTTGCCGCCGATGATCGCCACGATGGCGGTGCCGATGGCGGCGAACAACACCATCAGCTCGAAGGTGACGGGGATGAACGACGGCCAGGCGAAGAACGGCTTGCCGCCGAAGTTCATCGGCCAGTCAATGACCATGATGTAGTTCATCATTAGTTGGGCCGTGCCGATGCCGGCGATCACCAGCAAGACGGTGGCGAGCGGCACCCAGCTACGCTTTTGACCCATGGCTTCGTCCATGCCGTGCACCGGGAACGGGGTGAGGAAGTCGAAGTGGGTGTACTCCGAGTCACGCACCCGTTCGGCGGCGGCGAGCGCCTCGGTCGGATCGACGAACTGCCCCAGGACACCCTTGGTTGAGGTTGGAAACATCGCTCAGCCCTCCCCTCTGGCCACGACGGTCCGGGCGACGCTCGGATCCATCACCCCCTTGACCTCGGACATGGCGATCGCCGGTAGGGCGCGTACGAAGAGCAGGAAGAGGGTGAAGAACAGCCCGAAGGTACCGAGCAGGATGGACCAGTCAAAGAAGGTCATCGAGAACATTCCCCAGCTCGAGGGCAAGAAGTCACGGTGCAGCGAGGTGATCACGATTACGTAGCGCTCGAACCACATGCCGACGTTCACCAGGATGGCGATGATGAACAGCACCCACGGGTTGCGCCGCAGGCGCTTGAACCAGAACAACTGCGGGATGATCGCGTTGCAGGTGAACATGACCCAGTAGGCCCACGCGTAAGGACCGAGGGCGCGGTTGAGGAACGCGAATCGCTCGTACGGATTACCGCCATACCAGGCGATGAACAACTCGGTGATGT
>JAUUZB010000555.1 GCA_030590185.1 Deltaproteobacteria bacterium | reverse complement strand
AGCCGACCCTGCGCTCGGGCGAAACCGGTGACGGCTGCTGGCTAGGTTGTCAGGCCGGTCTCAGCGCCCTCGGCATCAGCAGCGACGGCGGGGTGCGCGGTTGCCAGAGCCTGCCGGAGACCTACACCGAGGCCAACCTGCGACACCGACCCCTGCGCGACATCTGGTACGACCCGGCGCTGTTCGCTTACAACCGCACCGGGCACCCGCGCCACGGAGATTGCGCCACCTGCGTGTTCGGCGAGGTCTGCGGCGGCGGTTGCCTGAGTTTCGGGGTGGCCACCACCGGGCACCTCGGCGAGACGCGGCATTGCTGGCACCGCCTGGCTCGCGGCCGGATCGGAACCTAGGAGGACGGAATGTGGCAAGGTAGGACACGCGATATTGAGCGACCACCGATCGCGGCGATCAACAGCCACGCCGCCGAGCTACGCGCCACGGGCCGCCGGCCAGGAGACCATAGTGTGGCAAGGTAGGACACGCGATATTGAGCGACCACCGATCGCGGCGATCAACAGCCACGCCGCCGAGCTGCGCGCCGCGGGCCGTGATCTGATCGACCTCGGCCAGGCGATCCTCGGCCTCCCGCCACCGGCCGGCGCCATGGCGCAGGTGCGCGCCTATCTGGATCGAGGCGGCCCCCAGGGCTACTCCCCCGACCCCGGCCTCCCGGAGGTGCTCGAGGCGGTGGCCGGCTTTCTGGCCGAGGAGAAAGGCATCACCGATGCCACCGCCGACCGCATCATCCTCACCTGCGGGGCCAACCAGGCCTACGTCAACGCTCTGCTCGCCTGTACCGTGCCTGGCGATGAGGTGATTCATTTTGCTCCATACTATTTCGACCACGACTTCGCCATCAAGCTCGCCGCCTGCACCCCGGTGGCGGTGCCCCTGGCGCGACGGGAACGGCGCTTCGAGCTAGACTTCGATGCCCTGGCGGCGGCGCTCACCCCGCGCACCCGCTGCCTGACCCTGGTGTCGCCCTCGAACCCGTCCGGCATGGTGCTGCCCCGGGCGGACGTCGAGCGCCTGTGCAGGCTATGCGCCGAGCGCGACCTGTGGTTGATCTCCGACGAGACCTACGATCTGCTGACCTTCCCGCCCGCCCAACACGTCGCCCCGGCGGCGCTGCGGATCGCGCCGCGCACCATCACCCTCGGCAGCTTCTCCAAAATCTTCGGCCTCGCGGCGTGGCGCATCGGCTACCTCCTTGGCCCAGCGGATTTCGTCGCCGAGGCGATCAAGGTTCAGGACGCCCTGGTGGTCTGTGCGCCGGTGCCGTCCCAGCTCGCCCTGCTCGGCGCCCTGCCCGAGGCCCGGGCCTATTGCGACCACGCGATCCTAGAGTTGCAACGCCGCCGCGACCTCCTGCTCGAGGCCCTCACCACGACCCCCCTGCTCGAGCCCACCCTCCCGGACGGCGCGACCTTCATCCTCGCCCGCATCACCACCGACGAACCAGATGTGGCGCTCGCCCACCGCCTGCTCGATGAGGCCGGCCTCATCACCGTCCCCGGCTCCGCCTTCGGCCCCACCGGACGAGGCTTCCTGCGCCTCTCCTACGGCAACCAACCCGTGAACGAGCTCAAACGCCTCAAGGGGTCAGGACTACCCACTTGATACTTAGCTATTCTGCCGGTCACTCAAGGGGTCAGGACTACCCACTTGACACTTAGCTATTCTGCCGGAACTGACAAGAAAACCTAACAATTTCAACTATCCTATATATCAAGTGGGTAGTCCTGACCCCCTTGTCATCTGCGTTGAATAACGCACCGGGTCGTAACGTCGAAATCATACGTGGAGAGAAGAGCGGCTGACAACGTCGAATTGGAGGTCGTCCATGACACCGCAGAGCAACGATGCCACGCAACCTGAACGGAAACACCCGCGCATCGATTTGAAGCAGCCGGTCTCGGTTCAGATCCCGGATTGGTCGGCCCTCGGCGCCGAGGTCGTCAACATCGGCCACGGCGGGATGCGCCTGCGGATCCAACAGCGGATGCGACGCGGGGACCGGATGGTCTTCCGCGCCGAGCTGCCCGGCACCGGCACCTTTGCCATCGAGGCCGAGGTCCGGCACGTCACCCGGGTCGACGACGAGCACTATGAAGTAGGCCTGTGCTGGCTCGAGGATGACGTCCGCGCCGTCTACCTGTTCGAGACCCTGGTTCGGGACCAGCTGAACCGGACGCCCTTTGCCGCCTGACCCCGGGTTCGGCATGGACGGGGGCCGGGGGGTCGGATAAACCTCCCCCGTGGTCCGATGGTGCATGGTGGCGCTTTTCGTGGCGGCCTCCGGCTGCGGCGACCCCGGATCGAGCTCGGGCGAGAGCGGCGAGCTGCTCGACCTCCACCTGTTCTCGGGCAGCGTCGATAAAATTAGAGTCGCCATCGGGCCGACGGACGATCTGGTCCTGGCGATGGTCTGCTGGGGCCGCACCCTCTTCGACGACCAACTGGTGGGCCAGCCCCAGGGCCGCAACCTACAGCTCGTGCGCCTCGACGCCGAGCGCCAGCTGCTCTGGAGCCACAGCTACCCGCTCAGCTTCACCAACAGCCCACGCCTCGGCCTGATCGTTACCCCCAACGACGATGTGCTGCTCAGCCTCGATGAGCTGCACGGAACAATCGACCTCGGCGGCGGTGAGCTGTCCGGGTCCTGGACCTATGAGGGACTCCCAAACCCCGGGGCCCTGGCACGCTTCGCCGGCGACGATGGCCGCCACCTCTGGTCGAGGGTGCTCGAACAACCCCGGCCCTATGGTTTAGAGAACATCGCGGTCCGAGACGTGGCGGTCGATTCGGACGGCGAGATCGTGATCACCGCCCTGGGCTACCACTTCGGCGAATACCGTGCCTATGTCGCCCGCCTCTCCCGCGACGACGGCGCGGTGTTGTGGGAGCAACCACTCGGAGCGCGGGGCGGCATCAACCAGACAGGAAACCGCGTGGTAACCCTCCCGGACCGCACCGCGATCCTCACCTCCACCGACTGGCCGAACTACGGCAAGACCGTGGGCACGGTCACCCGTCTCGATCTCGCAAACGGCGAGCTGCTGTGGGAGGTCCCCACACCCAATCCGGTCGTGAACGACGTCGAGGTCGAGGTCGACCCGGGCGGGGACGTGTTGGTCGCCTCCAACCTCGCCCTCGCCGTCACCCGCACACGCTTGACCTTTCCGGACACCATCGGCGGGGACACGACGGTCACAGACACGGAGAACATGAACAGCGTGAACGTGGACAAGCTCAGCGGGGCCGACGGCGAGCATCTCTGGTCCTGGGTGATCGGGAGCGGCAGCGACGTAGACGTAGACGTGGTCCACTCCCCCTCGCTGGCCACCGACTCCGAGAGCAACGTGGTGGTGACCGGCTCCTTCTACGGCTCGGTGTTGATCGGAGAGCGGGTGTTGAGCTCCGACGACGACGCGCTGTTCGTGCTCAAGCTGGATCCTAATGGCTACACTCAGTGGAGCCGGTACGCCAACGGCGCCACGATCTCCACCGAATCAGTGACCGCGGCCGACGTGATGACCGACAGCGAGGATCACGTGATCGCCAGCGGCATCATACGCGGGGGGAACGGGGCTGAACGCTTCTTCTTGCTGGAGTTGGCGCCTTGAGGAGCCTCCCGCTGCTGCTCACCTGCCTGTTGGTGACCTCCCCCGGTTACGCGGAGGAGGCGGAGCGACGGGCGGTGATCTTCGAGCCGTGCAATGAGCTCTTCGGGCAACCCCTCGCCCACGGTGCCCTCGAGCGCGTGGCCCACGAGCGCTCCTTCGCCCTCGAGCGCGCCCGACCGCAGGGCGACATCAGCGCCTGGCTGGCCATACTCGACGGGCCCCCGGCGGCGCTCTATGTTCACACGTTGAGCAACCGCGACGTGATCGCCGTGGCCTGCTATGGCGACCGCCGCTCCCGGGACAACGCCCTCGACGCCCTCGCCTCTGACCCCGCGACCCACGGCCTGCCGGTGCAGCCCTGGACCTACGCGACCGCGGAGCGCGAGATCTCCATGATCGCCTTTGAGCTGAGCGCCATGAGCGAGCGGCTGCGGGACACCGAGACGATCCTCTACCTGCACCGCGAGGGGGATCCCCGCGCCACCCTCGAGGCCCCCGGCTTCCGCGTCTCCCGGGAGCACGACAGCCCCCAGCCACCGGTCAACCACTTCCTGTTCGTCAAGCGCTTCTTTCGCCAGTGGCTCGAGGATGCCCACCCCAAAACGGTCGCCATCGAGCTGCCGCCGGGGCGCGGGTCGAGCGCGCTGCCAGAGGTCGAGCTCTGGCCCGAGGCGTTGAGTGTGGTGCTGCCGATCGAGGAGATCTGGATTACGGTGCGCAACGCCGGCACCGCGCCGCTCGAGGAGCTCAGCTT
>JAUUZB010000869.1 GCA_030590185.1 Deltaproteobacteria bacterium | reverse complement strand
GAGATCGTCGAGGCCCGCGGGTTGGCGCAGCTCACGGATCGCGACGAGCTAACGCCGATCGTCGACGCGGTCATCACCGCGAGTCCCGACGTCGTGACGCGCTACCGCGCCGGTCACCAACAGGTGATCGGCTACCTGGTGGGCCAAGTGATGCAACGCACCAACGGCCGCGCGAGCCCAACGTTGGTCAACGAGCTACTGCGCGAGCGCCTCGACACCTAACGCCCGCCCGCAGCCCGAGCGCAGCGAGACGCGCAGCGGCTCGCGAGCGGGGCACGGACACGGGGGCAACGCGACATTGAGGCCGAGGTCCTGGGCGGTGACATATAGTAGTGCCTGACACTACCATATTCGCCGTCGGAAGCGCAGCGAGACCGCAGGGCTCGCGGAGCCGGAGGGAGACGCGCAGCGGCTCCCGGAGCAGCGCAGCGAGACGCGCAGCGGCTCGCGAAGCAGCGCAGCGAGACCGCAGGGCTCGCGGAGCCCGAAGGAGACGCCGTCAGGCGGCTCCGGAGGCCCCAAAAGAGCCAAAAGAGCCTCAAGGACCCAAATTCACGAGACCTCACCCATGAGTTCATTCAGCAGGACCGTCCCGTCAAGATCCCCTTCCTACAAAAACCCCGCCAACTTGAGCTTGTTCTGCGCCATCTTCCCCATCTTCTTGCGCCCAGCCTTGGCCACGACCTCGGTGAGAAGCTCCTCCCCGAGCGGGTGCTCGAGCTCCACGAGGTGAAACCCAAGGGTGTAGAGCTCATCGAGACCAATGCCACGGTCCTTGCGCAAAGCGGCCGAGACGTCGTACCCGCTGTGCAGCAACGCGTCGAGTTGGGTGATCAGCCGCGCCCCGGGCGCTGTATTCGGTTTGGTGGCGGCGAGCTCCAGTGAGATCAACGCGTAGCGGTCGTCGTTGGTGGCCTCATCGTGGGCACAGAGGTTCTGCAGCGCCGCCTTGGCGAGCGGCGGCTTACGGGCCTTCTTGAGCTTGGCGACCAGGGCCCGCATGGCTTTGGCGGTCTGCGCCGCGTCGGAGTGGCGGGCGACGTCGATCAACGCCTCCCAACCGGGCTGATTCTTGGTCAGCCGTTGCTCGGCGGTGTCGAGGAGCTTCTTGCGGTGGGCCGCGGTCATCTGGTCGGCGGCGGCGATCAGGATCTTGCGGATCAACCAAGCGCGATCCGGATCGGCGACCTTGGTCAAGGCGGTCACCAACGGCGCCACCGCCTCGGTCTTGCCGCGCAGGGCGGACGCGGCGAGCTCCGCCCGGGTGCGGTCTTCGGTGCCGAGCAGCTCGACGAGTACCTTGGTCGCCTCCTTGTCGGTCTGCTCACTGAGCTTGGCGATGGCAAAGCGGGCTCGCTCGATGTCCGGATGGCTGGCCAGCTTGACGAAACGGGTGAGCAACCTCGGTGGTAGCCGCAAGTTGCCGAGGGTGATCAGTCCGGTCTGGGAGAGGGTGCGATCGTCGGATTCCGCCGCCGCGATCAACGCGTCCATCACCTTGCTGGCGTGCTCCTTGTGATCGAGGGCGAAGCGCAGCGCGATCAACGCCTCCTGGCGCGCCATGGAAGGCAGACGCCGACCCTTGGCCAGGCTCAGGAGCTGCGGGATCGACTTGTTCTCCTCGAGGTAGCCGAGCAGCTTGACCGCCGCCGCCATGGTCGCCGGGGGGGGATCCTTGGCCTTGGCGAGCTTGTCGAGGCACTTGCTGGTTTGATCGAAATAGGAGGTCTTCTTCTTGCCGGTCGCCCCCTTGATCTCCGGCCGCAGCTCGAGCACCGCGTTGCGCAGCTCCTCCTCGTTCATCCCCGTGAGGCGATCGAGCAAGGCGCCGTAGGCCTCGACGCCGCCGAGGTGCGTGAGGATCATCTCGAGGGCCCGGCGCTCCGCTGGGCCGGCCTTCTCCAAGCGCTGCATGACCGTCGGCACCACCGACTCGCCCGCACTCACCACCGCCTGGGCGGCGCGCTCGCGCACCGACGCGTCGCGAACGTTGAGCAGGGGGAAGATCTGCGGCAGGGCCTGCTTGGCGCCGACCTTAGCGATCGCCTCGAGGGCCACCCGTTGCAGCGCCGCCCCCTCGCTCTCGAGCATCGCCCGGAGTCCCTTTTGCACCGACGGATTTTTCGCGCCGAGCTCGCCGAGCACGATGGCGGCGGCGATCCGGATGTCGGAGGATTCGGAGGTCAGGAGGTCGGCTATCTCATCGATGTTGGACTTAACGGCCATGGGGCAGACGATACCCGATTTGCCGCTGATGCCAAACGGTCTCGGCTCAGTCGATCAGAGCCGCCGGCGCGTCGGTCCCGGCGGACGACCCCCGGCGCGCGATCTCCGCCGCCTCGATCTTCTCCACCAGCCGCAGGGCCGCTAGGAACTCCACGTAGAAGTTCTTGGAGGCGAAGCCCCAGGTCCGCTTGCGATATTTGGCGATCAGCACCGTGATGTCGTTGGAGCCGACCGCCTTGACCGCCCGTTGCATGCCGTAGGGGCCGTGGTTGTAGCCGGTGATCGCCAGGGGCCAGGAGTCGAGCATGTCGTAGTTTTGATCGAGCATCTTGGCCGCCGCCTGGGTGGCCTTGAGCACGTCGAGGCGCTCGTCCACCTTGCGGTCAACCCGCAGGCCGAGCTGCCGGGCGGTGGCCGGCATCAACTGCCAGAGCCCTGCGGCCCCCGCCGAGGAACGCGCCAGCGGGTTGAAGGTCGATTCGATGAACGGCAGGGCGCGCAGCTCACGCGGGACGCCGTTCTTTTTTAAGATTGCCTCGACCCTGGGCAGCCACTTCTTGGAGCGATCGATCCCGAGGCGGAAGTTGCCCGCGATGCCACGTTGGGCGCGCACCCGCGCCCAGGCACCGGCGAGTCTACCCGGCTCCTCACCGACCACCGCGAGCAAGAGCTCATCCTGATCGTCCTTGGCCT
This sequence comes from Deltaproteobacteria bacterium, assembly GCA_030590185.1. Next base: position 409 of record JAUUZB010000869.1, on the reverse strand, counting down.
TGCCGGTGCGCTCGAGTCGCTTGAGCCGTTTGGTGAGCTCTTCGCTCGCCGCGTTGGTCGCGTCGCGCGCCTTGGTCCGGTTGATGGTGCCGTCCTCTTCGGTGGGCAACTCGATCACTTTCCACACCACGGCCAGATTTTCCCGGTCGTGGAGCAGGATCCGATTACTGTCGTAGCGCGCAAAGACGTCGGTCCAGAAACGAATCGCCGGCTCCATCGATGGCGGGGCAGGAAACAGCTCCGACACTGGCGCTGACGCCGTCGCCGATACCGTCGCCGACCCGGTCGCCGTCGCCGACCCCGTGGCCGTATCAGACCCCGTCGACGTATCCGACCCCGTCGCCGGCGCCGACCCGGTCGCCGACCCCGACGCCGTAACCGACCCCGACCCCGCCGGCGCCCCGCTCGG
>JAUUZB010000568.1 GCA_030590185.1 Deltaproteobacteria bacterium | reverse complement strand
TGCCGCACCGCGACCGCGTTTGGCGCTGGCTCCGTGACCAGACCGAGCGCGCGGCCGAGCTTGACCCCGGCGCCGGTGGCGAGGACCGCCACCCGGGCGTGCAGGGGCCGGTCGGTGACTCGGACATCAACCGTGCCGTTGGCGCGGGTCCGGCATTCGCTAACCTTGCCCTGGGCGAAGGTTGCCCCCGCGTCGACCGCGGCCGTCGCGAGCAGCTGATCGAAACGCGCCCGCTTGAGGGTCAAGACCTCGCCCCGCACGTCGACCCGCACCTGGGAGGGACTGTAGATCGCCGCGTGATGGACCGGGTGGGCGATGGCCTCCACTGCCCCGAGCAGCCCGAGGCGCGCGAGACAGCGGTGGGCGTCCGCGATCAGCCCATCGCCGCAGACCTTCTCCCGCGGAAATGCCTGGCGGTCGAGCAACAACACCCGGTGGCCCTCGCGTGCCAAGCCGAGAGCGGCGGTGGAGCCGGCCGGGCCCGCGCCGGCGATGATCACGTCCCAGGCGTCAGCGGACAGGTCGGCGACCGGGGGTTGGGGCAGGGGCGCGTTCACGACGGGTCAGCGGCGAAGGTGATCCCAGCCGCCCCGGCCGAGCGGTGTGGTGCTGCCGTTTGCGCCGACCACCTCCCGGGCGTCGCCGGACAGGATCTCGCCAATGTCAAAGGCGTCGATCTCGCCTGCGATGGCTGGGTTGGCGGTGAGCAGCAGGACGTAGTTTTCGCCGCCGGTGAGCGCCAGGGAGGTCGCGTCCAGGTCGTGGGTCGTGCAGTAGCGTTGGAGCTCCTCCGATACCGGCAAGCGTTCGGCTACCACGCGGCAACCGACCCCGCTCTGTTTGCAAACGTGGCCGAGGTCCGGGGCCAGGCCGTCCGAGAGATCGATCATGGCGTGAGCGAGACCCGTCGCCGCGATCGCTGCGCCCTGTTTCAGGTGCGGCACGGGCTCGTGGTGACGGCGCACGAGCTCGGTGGCGACCTCATCCTCGCCGGCGTGGCTGTTCAGGATCGCGTGCAGGCCCCCGGCGGAGTCGCCGAGGGGGCCGGTGACTAGGATGCGATCGCCGGGACGGGCGCCGCTGCGCAACAGGACGCGTTCCGCTCGGGCCTCGCCGGTCACCGCCACGTTGATCGCCAGGTCCCGTTTAGACGCGGTGGTGTCGCCACCGAGGATGTTGACCCGGTGCTGTGCCGCCAGGGTTTTCATGCCCACGTAGAGCTCGTCGAGGAACTCGAGGGAGAGGTCCTCCGGGATCGCGATCGAGATGAAGACGTCGAGGGCCCGCCCCCCCATGGCCGCGATGTCCGAGAGGTTGACCGCCAGCGCCTTGGTGCCGAGTTGACGCGGGGTGATCGCGTCGCGCAAAAAATGCACGCCCTCGATCAGAAGGTCGGTGGTGATCAGCATCACCCGATCCTCCGCGCAGCGGATCACGGCGCAGTCGTCACCGATCCCGACGATTACCCGCTCACCATCTACGATGCAGCCAGGCGCGATCCGTTCGATGAAGCCGAACTCTCCGATCTCCGCGAGGGACATGAACGCTATATAAAGGTGGTCGGCCCGGCGGGCTACCCCTCCATCGCTGTCAGCTCCGCGGCAAAGCGGCCGGCGTGGGCCACGTAGCGGGCGGCGGAGCGGATGGCGTTGTCGAGCTGTGCTTCGCTCACCGGCCGTATCACCCGGGCCGGCGAGCCCATGACGAGCGAGCGGTCCGGGATCTCCTGGCCTTCGGTCACCAGGCTGTTGGCGCCGATCAAGCAATGGGCGCCGACGCGGGCGTTGTTGAGGATGACGCTGTTGATGCCTATCAGGCTGTGATCACCGACCGTGCAGCCGTGCAGGATGACGCCGTGGCCGACCGTTACGCCCTGGCCGAGGGTCAACGGCACCCCGGGATCGACGTGCAGCACGCAGCGGTCCTGGATGTTGGTCTCGGCGCCGACGATCACCGCGTCGTTGTCGGCGCGGATGACGGTTTGAAACCAGACGCTGGCGTTGCGACCGAGTCGGACGTCGCCGATCAGGGTGGCGTCGGGGGCGATCCAGCAGTCGGGTGCGAAGGCGGGGTGGAGGTCTCCGAGGCGGTAGATGGGCATGGCCGGGATGTTAACGCCTGTTGCTCGTATTGGCTCGCGGTTTGCAGATATTTCATGTGAAGCCGTCCGGGGGGGGGCACCCATGAGCTCCACAGAAGAGTTCCGAACCAAACGGTTGTCGGGCCATGAGCTCAACAGCCTGATTTATGTCATCTTTGAGTGTGTTTGCGGGTGGAGGCGGCCGGCCGATTCGCTCATCGCCGCGGTCATGTTGGATCTCGGACCGGAGCCGACGGTGGCCGAGACCATTGGCCTGGTGCTCTCCCGCGGCTCGGCGTTTGATGGTAACGTGGCAGAATCAGGCGCATTTTTCGATGTCATAGACAAGGCCCACGAGGTAGCCGCGGAATTCCTCGAGCAGCCCGAGAATCTGCGCGCTTGCATCGGTAACCCTGCGGAATCTATCGGACAATCTGACGCCGACAGCGAGGCGTCCCCGCTCCCTGACGTTGACCCGAGCTGATTCTAGGCTCCTTACCGTGTGCAGAGTTTTGCACAGCTTGCCCAAGAGTGTGCAAAGACTGACACACCTTGGCATAGAAGCAGCGCATGTCGAGCTGTTCGTCACTGTGGACGAGGCGTTCCTTTTCGAGCCGGCGCTCCGGGGAGGATTTCGTGCGCCTTGAGCGGGCAGGTCGAGGAGCGTAATCTCCCGTCACGCCGCGCGTCGTTGGTCCTTAGGACCCATGGAAATGAGCACGGCGATGCAGGTTAGCAATGACGGATTTGGATATCTTCGAGCACGCTGAGACCCCGATCGGCGCGATCTATCTCGGCCGACGTGAGCTTCCGGGCCGGCCTGGGTGGATCTACGAGATTCACATCGATGGCGCGCTCTTGATGAGCAACATCAGTCCCGTCTCCGAGATGCAGCTATCCACCAGCGCGCTCGCCATGCACCAGGGCGACGCCCCCTTGCGGGTCTTGGTGGGGGGGCTCGGACTCGGCCACACCGCCCAGGCCGTCCTCGCCAGTCCCCGCGTGGCGACGGTTCGCGTCGTTGAGAAGATGGACTTCATCATCGATTGGATGACGAGGGGGCTGCTCCCCTTGTCCAAGGAATTGGCCGCCGACGAGCGCATGGAAATCGTGCAGGGAGACGCCTACGAGGATCTGCTGGGTCCACCGTCTGACACCTATGATCTGATTTTGGTCGACGTCGATCATGCGCCGGAGGACCCGCTGTCATGGTCGAGTAGGCCTTTCTATTCGGCCGAGGGGCAGCGGAGCGTCGCGCGGCACTTGAACCCGGGCGGTGTCCTAGCGGTTTGGTCAGCGTGCGACGACGATGAGTTTGCCGAGGTTCTCGGCGAGGTGTACCCCGAGACCCACCGCGAAGAGGTGCGTTGGGAGAATGAAGAGCATCCAGAGATGCCCTTTCACAACGTTCTATTCTTCGCGCGCGTCGCTTCTTCGTGAGCTCGTTATTCTCTCGGTTGCTCGGCGCCCTCGCCGCGCCCAGCGCGAAGAACATCACCCTGCGTGTGGACCGCCCCGCCGAACGCGCCCTGCGCAAACGACACCCCTGGCTCTTCGAAGCCAGCATCCGCGAGCAACAGCGGGAGGGTAAGGCGGGGGATCTCGCCGTCATCTTCGATCACAAGCGCGAGTTCCTCGCCATCGGCTTGTACGATCCTGGCTCTTCGATTCGCGTACGCATCATCCACGCGGGAAAGCCCACCACCGTGGACCAGGGATTCTATCGAGAGCTGTTTTCGGCCGCCGCGGCACGGCGTGATCCCTTGATCGAGAGCGGCACCGACGGCTACCGCCTGATCAATGGCGAGAACGAGGGCATGCCGGGGTTCACCCTGGACCGCTATGCCGACACCCTGGTGCTCAAGCTCTACACGCCGGCCTGGGTGCCCCACCTACCCATGCTCCTGCCCGTGTTGCTCGAGGTGCAGCCCGCCGAGCGGTTGGTGCTGCGTCTGAGTCGAGATGTGATGCAGCGCCAAGCCGAGCTGTTTGGCCTGACCGACGGCGCCATCCTCTATGGTCCGGAGCTGAGCGGTCCCGTCCTGTTTCGAGAGAACGGTCTACGGTTTGAGTGCGATCCCCAGCACGGACAAAAGACCGGCTTCTATTTGGATCAACGGGAGAATCGTGAGCGGGTCGAAGCGTTGGCTGGCGGCAAGGATGTGCTCAACGTTTTCTCCTATACCGGCGGGTTCTCCCTGTATGCGGCGAGGGGCGGAGCCAGTAGAGTGGTGAGCTTGGATGCTGCCAAACCGG
>JAUUZB010000124.1 GCA_030590185.1 Deltaproteobacteria bacterium | reverse complement strand
GCTTCTCGCTGTATTCGCTCATGTCGAAGCGCACGAAACTGATGCCCAGGCACTTGGCCAACTGACGGCTCAGTTCGGTCTTGCCCACTCCAGTGGGGCCAGCGAAGAGGAAGGAGCCAATCGGCTTCTCCACCGCCCGCATCCCCTCCCAAACCGTGTCCACCTCCGACCGGGACAAGCTGCTCGCCCTGGATCGCGATCTCAAGCTGGTCATCTACGGACAGGACGAGGCGATCGCCGACCTGGTCGCCGCCATCAAGCTCTCCCGCTCCGGACTCGGCGCGCCGGAGAAGCCAGTCGGCAGCTTTTTGTTCTCGGGCCCCACCGGGGTCGGCAAGACCGAGCTCGCCCGCCAGCTCGCCAAAGCGATGGGGGTCGAGCTGCTGCGTTTCGACATGAGCGAGTACATGGAGAAGCACACCGTCTCGCGTCTGATCGGCGCGCCGCCTGGCTATGTCGGCTTTGACCAAGGCGGGCTGCTCACCGACTCCATCGTCAAGAACCCCCACGCGGTCTTGGTCCTCGATGAAATAGAAAAAGCCCACCCCGACCTGTTCAATATCCTGTTGCAGGTCATGGACCACGCCACCCTCACCGATAACAACGGACGCAAGGCCGACTTCCGCAACGTCGTGTTGATCATGACCACCAACGCCGGGGCCTTTGCCATGGAGCAGGGGGCGATCGGCTTTGGCGACGCATCGCACAACGCCGACGGCAAGGCGGTGATCGAGAAGATGTTCCCGCCGGAGTTCCGCAACCGGCTCGACGCCTGGATCGGATTCAACCACCTCTCCCCCGAGGTGGTGGAGCTGGTGGTGGACAAGCTGGTGGCGGAGCTCGAGGACCAGCTGACCAGCAAGCGGGTGTCCTTGGTGTTGCTGGACGGGGCGCGCAAGTGGCTCGCCGAGCACGGCTATGACCGCAAGTTCGGCGCCCGGCCCATGGGGCGCCTGATCGATCGCGAGATCCGACGCAAGCTGGCCGACGAAATCTTGTTCGGCAAGCTCGCGGGCGGCGGCACGGTGGAGATCGACGCCGAGAACGACGCGCTGGTCTTCAGCGTCGAATCGACCTCGAGCGAGTCGTCACCGGCGTCGAATGCGGCCGAGGCGGAGCCGGTCAAATAGCGGGGATATCTAGGCCCTGGCGCGCTTTCTAGGCGTCCAAAACCTTGTGGGCATCCGAAGGGGATGGGATAATTCCCTTGGGGCGCACCCCAGGAGACTGGACGTGTATTGGATCGTGATCATGGCCGTGGCTGGGCTGTTGCCCGGCGTGTCTGAGCCCGAGCTAGCGATCCCGAATGCGACCCTGGTCGCCGACGACGGCGCCACCCTGGTCGCCCGGCGTTCGAAGAAGGGCAAAAAGGGCAAAAAGAAACGCAAGAAAGCCCGGGAAGAGGCGGCGGAGCCTTCGCTGTTTGACGACCCGCCCTTGATGGGTGCCCCGGGGTCCGAGGAGCCAGCCTTGGCGGCCGCGCCGATGGCTGCTGTCCCGGTGGTCAAGATTACCGCCGACGTCACCACGTTTGAGCTGAAGGTCAAACGCAAGACCAGCACGGTCTTCGAGTTGATCAAGGGGCAGCCGTTCAACTTCGAGGTCCCCGGCAAGGGCAAGCTGATCATCGTTGGCTGGCAAGCGATGAAGGCCCGCGGCGGTCCGACGCTTCAGATCCGGACCACCCTCGACGGCAAGCCAAACAAGGTGATGAAGGTCAAGGCTCGGCCCCAAAAGCGCGCCATGGTGATCGGTCGTCGTGACTTAATCATCTCCAAGCCAAAAACCGTCAAGCTCAAGCTCAAGGACGGGGCCCACAGCATCGGCTTGTCCTTGGCTGGCGCGCGCGCCGCCTTGGTCAGCATCGAGTTCTACCCCAAGGGCAAACGCAAGCCGCTGCCGGTGATCGTCGAGCCGATCGAGCCGGAGGAGGAGTCGCTGGTCGCCGCCGCGGACACCCTGCCCCCGCCGGAGCCGCCACCGCCCTTGGCCGATGACGAACCTGCGCTAACGATGCCCGGTGATGAACCGGCGCTGGCGATGCCAGGTGACGAGCCCGCGTTAGCGATGCCCGGCGACGAGCCTGCGTTAGCGATGCCCGGTGATGAACCGGCGTTGGCGATGCCCGGCGGCGAGCCGGCGTTAGCGATGCCCGGTGACGAGCCTGGGTTAGCGGGCCCCGACGCTGAGCCAGCCCTCGCGGATGGTGCCGGCGCCGCGGCTGATGAACCGATGTTGCCCTTTGATGACGGACTCGACCTGCCGGATGTCAGCGTCGACCCGGCGGTCATCGAGGCCCTCGCCGATCGCATCCGCCGCGGTGAGAGCCGCGATGGCTTCCTGCGTGAGTCCGAGACGGTGACCCTCTACAACGACTCCGACGAACGTCCGTGCAGCGTCATCGACATCGAGCGCCCGTTCGATTTCATGGTCGATGGTCCGGGGGCGGTGGTGCTGCGTTTCTTCCGCCTCTACCCCACGCCCGACGCCCCGACCACATCGGTCAACGTCGCGATCCTGGAGAACGACGTCCTGTTGCGCACCGTGCAGATCGAGCTGCCGGTGGCCAAGACCTGGGAGGTGGACGGCGGTCGCGATCTCTACCCCTCGGCGCCCCTGGAGTATCGCCTGGTCCTGGCGCCCCAGCTGAGTCGCTTCTCGGTCCAACTATCCTCCGAGGTGGGGGAGCTGGCGGTGGGCTATCGCTTCGAGGCCGAGGAAAAGTCGGCGATGCAAATGTCGATGGCCATGGCCGGGGATGAGTTTGGATTTGCGGGTGCCGGTGGCGCGTCGGTCGAAGAGGTCGTAATCAAGGAGGAGGTGATCGAGCGGATTCTCGGCGCCTCGGATCGGGAGCAGGTGTTCGATGTTAGCATCGGATCCGGCATGGCCATGCCCATGTGGGGCGGCCCGCCGAGCTGGTCCCTGTCGGCGGAATTTCAATACACCCTCCCCTTCTGGTCCGAGCGCCTGGCGATCGCGCTGCGGCTCGGTTACCAGTACCACTCCCTGAATGCCGCGGTCGCGGATCCGAGCCAGGTGGTGCTCAACGCTGGCGCCACGGTGCACGCCATGCCGATCGCCCTGCGACCCTCCTTCCGTCATCGTTTCCGCATGCCCTTTCTCCGCAAGCTCCCGGCGCGGGTCGATGTCGGTCTCAGTGTCGCCACCTTCTTCCTGCTGGCCCAACGCGAGTCGCAGGGCACGACGATCAAGGATGACGATTGGGTATTTGCCCTCGGGCCCTGGGCGGCGCTCGAGGTTGAAGCCGGCCCAGGGTGGGCAGCGCTCGAGGTCGGTTACACCTGGGGCCGCAAGGGCGTGCTGCGAGAGGTGGTGCGCGGTTTCAGGCCCAGCGCTATCGAGGCGCAGCTATTCTATCGCTATGTTTTTTGAGGCACCCAGGGGAAATTCGATGAACCGGCAACCCATCGCCACGCGCGCAACGACCCGATGGCTTCTCGGCCTGGGCATCGCCTTGGCGGCGAGCGCCTGCGGCCCGCCCCCCAAGGTCGAGGTCGACACCCTGCGGGTGGTGAGCTGGGCGCCGAACCAAGGGTCGCGCTGCATCGCGGTGACGCCCGGCGACTTTCGTGCCACCGCGACCTTCTCCGACGAGCTCGAGACCGAGACGGTGAGCGCCGCGAGCTTCTATCTCGAGGGACCGGACGGCGCGGTGGAGGCCGCCACGACCTACGATTCGGCGACCCAGACCATCGAGCTGCTTCCCCTCGACAGTCTGGAGTATGCCACCGACTACGAGCTGGTTGCCTCCCAGGAGATCATGGGGCTCACCCAGGGCCAGTTGGTGCTCGAGCTGCGCTCCTCCTTTGAAACCGTGGCGGCGGCGGGGTGCTACGATGCGAATTGAGCGTCTCTTCGGAGTGGTGATGGTCTGTTCCCTGGCCGCCTGTGCGTCGCCCGAGACCCGGGTGATCGACGTGGTCTCGGTGATCAACTGGTACCCGAGCGGCAACGCCACCTGCATCCCGACCGACACCGAGATCTGGATCACCTTCTCCGCGTCGCTCGAGGAGAGCAGCATCACCGACAGCACCGTGCTGCTCTCCCGTGACAGCGTCGCGGTGACGGTGGAGCGCACCTATTTCGCCGACACGGCGACGGTGCACCTGCTCCCGACCGGGGCGCTCGACTATGGCGCCGACTATTTGATTCAGCTCGATCCCCAGCTGACCAGCGTCGACGGGGATGAGCTCGGCGTGCAAGTCGAGAGCACGTTCCATACGGTGCCGCAACAGGGCTGCAGCGGCGCCCTCGATTGTCTGGTGGACAACGACTGCACCGCACAGATCTGCAGCGTGGTCGGCCTGTGCGTTGACGAGTGCGTGGTGCCCGAGGATTGTGGCGGCAGCCAAACCTGCGTGGCCGGCTCTTGTCAGTAAGGGGCTATCGGCCTTACCGTATGGCAACGCCGTAGGACAACGGCGGGTGCGGCGTACGAGCGCCGCGAGTCGTCAGGAGACACGATGGCACGCTGGGTTGCTCTTGCGATCCTCGGGATGGTGCTGCCGGCATCGGCGAGCGCCTCGAGCTGTGACATGCTCACCGACAAGGAACGCGACATGGTCGAGGAGCTGATCGGGGGCCCGATCCCCGCGTCGGCCCAAGGTGAGCCGTGTGACCAGCCCCAAGAGCGCTGCCCCATCGGGCTCGACCTGCTCGAGGAGGTTTGTCGCTGGGTGTGGGAGGGCAAGTCCCGCAGCGAGATCAAAACCGCCATCGCGGCGCGGACCGGTCAGACCGCGACCAACGGCGTGGTCGATATCGATCTCGACGAGGCGACCCGGGCCGGCCCGGCGAGCGCCCCGGTTACCTTGGTGGAGTACGCCTGCCCGCGCTGCCCGTTTTGCAAGGGGCTGACCATTCAGCTCCACCAGGAGGTGACCGCCGGCCGGCTCGAGGGCAAGGTCAAGCTCTACTTCCGCCCCTTCCCCCTGCGCAATCACCCCGGCGCCAAGGAAGGCGGCATGGGCATGATCGCCGCAGCCAAGCTCGGCCGTTTCTGGCCGTTCTTGCTGCGCCTCTACGAGGGCTTCGACTCCTTTGCCCCGGAGCGGCTGCCGGGATGGGCCGCAGCGGTCGGCATCGACGAGGCCGCCTTCAAGACTCAGCTCAAGTCTCCCCAAACCCGCACCGCGCTGGTGGCCTCTTATAAGGAGGGCCGCCGCAACGGCGTCGACGCCACCCCCACCTTGTTCATCAACGGCGCCAAATACGACGGCCGTCTCGACATCGACACCCTGGTCGAGGTGCTCAGCGAGGCCCACGCCAAGGCCAAGGCCAAGGCCAAGGCCAAGAAGTCCAAGTCCAAAACCAAGAAGTCCAAGTAGGCGCTCTGCACCCGGTCTGGCCGGGACATGACGCATCTCGTCGTGAACGGATGCAATCCGTTGACAGGTCAGGGCGTCGAATCGGATAAGATCCAGTAACGAGAGGTGGGGATCATGATCCGTCAACCGATTCATCTGTTGGCTCTGCTTTGCTGTGCCCCGGCACTCCTCCTGCTCGGCGTCGGCTGCGGCGCCCGCGACATCCTGCGCGTCGAGGATCCCCTCGAGCCTTGCCTCGGCTCCTGTCCCGATCTCCACACCTGCCTGGAGAGTCTGGATGAGGAGGGGGTCTGGGAATGCGTGGAGGATCACCTCACCCACTGTCAGCCCTGCAACGAGGATGAGGACTGCCAGCACCCCCGTAACGACGCGGTCGACAGCTACTGTGGTTTGCTCGGCGACCAAGCGACCAGCTTCTGCGGCAACCTCTGCGTCACCGACAATCAATGTCCGGAGGGGAGTATTTGCCAGGAGGTGGTGGGCGCGGACCGCATCGTCAAGATCTGCCAACCGGCCAACGGCACCTGCGCCTGTTCGCGTTGGGCGGTCGATGCGGGCGCCAGCACCCGCTGCACCATCAACAACGTGCATGGCGCCTGCGACGGCTATAGCTATTGCACCGACGACGGCCTCTCGGAATGCGACGCGCGCACGCCCGCGGCGGACGTCTGCAACGGGGATGACGACGATTGCGACAGCGACGTGGACGAGGATTTTCTCCCGGGGGGCTCTATCACCTTCACCGACCGGGACGGCACCGAGGGCCTCGGCAAGGGTGACAACTGCGGGGTCGGGGCTTGCATCGGTGGCGCCGTGGTTTGCAGCGGCGCCGATGGGCTCTCCCTGGGGTGCAACACCGACTACTACCGTTCCCTCGAGGTGTGCGACGGCATCGACAACGACTGCGACGGTGGCCTGGATGAGGATCTGACCCCGCCCCTCGGAGCTAACCAGGACGGCATCTGCGCCGGCGCCGTACAAACTTGCCAAAGCGATCTCGGCTGGCAGGAGCCCGACTACTCGACCCTACCCGGCTTCGAGGCCGTGGAGGCGACCTGCGACGGCCTGGACAACGACTGCGACGGCGCCGTGGACGGCGGCCTGGTCGACGAGCTCGCCGACCTGCAAGACGGCGTGTGCGCGGGGACCAACAAGGTTTGCGCCGTCGGTGGTGGTTGGACCGAACCGGACTACGGGTTGATCGCGGACTACGAGCCAGAGGAGACGCTCTGCGACGACCTCGATAACGACTGCAACGGCATCGCCGACGAAGACTTCATCACCGACGGCACCGTGACCTTCACCGACCTCGACGGCGCCGGTGGTCTGGTCAAGGGGGACCTCTGCGGCGTCGGGCTGTGCGTCGGCGGTGAGGTGGTCTGCAGCCAGGACGGTGATGGCCTGGCCTGCACCACGGTGGACGCGGTCCAGCCCGAGGCCTGCGACGGGGTGGACAACAATTGCAACGGGATCCTGGACGACGGCCTGAGCTCCCCGGACGCCAACGATCAGCTCGGCGTTTGTTTTGGCGCCCGCCAGACCTGCGATGGTGCCAGTGGTTGGCAGGAGCCGGACTACGGCCTGATCCCCGACTACGAGCTCCCGGAGGTCAGCTGCGACGGTCTCGACAACGACTGCAACGGCCTACCGGACTCCGGCCTGACCGCGCCCCCCGCAGATTATCAAGATGGCGTTTGCGCGGGGGCCGAGAAGGAATGCCAGGACGTGTTTGGTTGGCAGGATCCGAACTACAACGACATCCCCGACTACGAGAGCGTCGAGATGCTCTGTGATGATCTCGACAACGACTGCAGCGGCACGGTCGACGATCGCTACGTCGACGGCATCCGCGTCACCTACACCGACCTCGATGGCACCACGGGTCTGATCAAGGGCGCTGGCTGTGGCACCGGCGCTTGTCTCGGCGGTGTCGTGGTCTGCGGTGCGGACCAGTTGTCCCTGACCTGCACTACCACCGGCCTCGTCGGGATCGAGGACTGCGATGGCGTTGACGACAATTGCAACGGCATCCTGGATGACGGCCTGACCCCGCCTACCGCCAACCAACAGGCCGGCGTGTGTGCCGGAGCGACGCAGTGGTGCGCCGGCACCATCGGTTGGCAGGAGCCGGACTACTCGGCGATCCCGAGCCATCAGGCCGTGGAGAGTCTGTGCGACGACCTGGACAGCGACTGTGACACGGACGTGGATGAGCCGTACCTCTCCGGTGGAGCAATTAGCTACACCGACCTGGACGGCACCACCGGCCTGCACAAGGGCGACGCCTGTGGCACGGGCAACTGCGCGAGCGGGCAGGTGGTGTGCGGCGCCGACGAGACCTCTCTCACCTGCGACACCCTGTTCATGGTCGCGGCGGAGACCTGTGACGGCGAGGACGACGACTGCGACGGGGCGATCGACGACGACTTGGCCGCACCGCTCAACAGCAACCAGAACGGCGCCTGCGCTGGGTCGGTGAACGCCTGCACCGGTGTCGGCGGTTGGGTCGACGACTACTCGGCGGTGCCTGCCTATGGCCAGCCCGAGGTGCCGGACGCATCCTTCTTTGACGAGAACTGCGACGGCATCGACGGCGACCCGAGCCTGGCGGTCTTCGTGGCCACCGGGGGGCTCAACAACTCGAACTGCTTGATCGGGACGCCCTGCAAGTCGATCAACTACGC
>JAUUZB010000650.1 GCA_030590185.1 Deltaproteobacteria bacterium | reverse complement strand
GGCCGGCAGGATGCTGGTGTCGCCGGCCCACAACCAGGTGCCGTCACCCTCGTCGCCGTCGCTGTTGAGATTGAACGGTAGGGCGCAGCTCCCGCCCTGCGCCAGACACTCGGCGCTGCAGCCATCGCCGTCCACAACACCGCCATCGTCACACTCCTCGAAGTAGGACTGGACCTCACCGTCGCCACAGCTGCCGATCCGCGCGCAGGTGGCGCTGCAGCCATTGTCGTCGTCCACGGCGTTGCCGTCGTCACAATCCTCAGGCACCAGGGCCGCGTCGAGGCCGACCCAGCCGTTGCCGCAGGCGGGGAGGGTGCAGTTGCCGTCGCAGGCGATCCCGTCGAGGGGGGCCTCGCACACCTCTGGATCCTCGAGGCTGCCATCGCCGCACAGGTGGCCGAGGCTGCCTTCGACCGTGAGGGTGAAGTTGCCGCAGCCATTGTCGGCCGCCGTCCGCCAGGAGTCGACGTAGAGAAAATAGGTGCCGGGCAAAAAACTGCCGCTGTAGGTCTCGGGGCCGTCCCAGTTCAGGTCGGCGCCGTCGACGCAGCCGAGCTCCCAGTCGCCGCAGGGCTGCAGGAAGTAGATGGTGACGTCCCAGGAATCGGCGTCCGGCTGCAGGGTCACGTCGAGGTAGTTCTCCTCGCGCAGCTCGATCTCGTAGATCTGATCCAAGCCGTTGACCACGTGATAATCAGAGCAGCCCACCGGCAGGTCATCGACGGTGGAGGTGTTGCCGCAGGTGTCACCGGTGTCCACAAAGGGCAGGGCGATGATCGGCACCGGCGGATCCGCGAGTCCCGGATCGCACTGATCGCCGCCGGCGGCATGGCCGATCCCGGCGCAGGCGAGGGACAGCGTGAGGATCACCACGGCCGGGATGTCGTTTCGAGCTCTCACCTTTCACCTCCAATGCCGGGAGTGTAGCGCAAAACTCCGCCGCGTAGGGAGTTGACGTCGCGAACTTCGGCCGCACCTTACCGCGGTTGCAATCTCGACAGGAAAGCCCCAATTCCCAGCGGTGCGTAGGGTTGACGGCCACGGGCCGATCACGTACTCCGCACCTCCGGACCAGGCGGGGACAGGCAGGAGGTCACCCATGGCGTGGCAGTACAGCGCAAAAACAACCGAGCTCTTCAGAAACGCCGTTTCCGGCAAGGAAGGCACCCATCTGGGCGAGATCGAGGATCCGGATGGCATGGGGGAGCACGGCTCCATCGCCTGCGGTGACGCGATGCGTTTTACCTTCCGGGTCAAGAAGCACGACACCGATCCGACCAAGGACATCATCACCGACGCGCGCTACCTGACCTTCGGTTGCACCTCGGCCATCGCCTCCTCCGAGGCGCTCTGCATCCTGTTGGAGCAGAAGGAATTCACGCCGATCACCGCCCTCGAGATCACCAACGAGCGCATCGTCGACCTGCTCGGCGGGCTGCCCAAGCAGAAGATCCACTGCTCGGTGATGGGCGCCGAGGCCCTCGAGGCGTCGGTGTTCAACTGGGCGCAGAAGCGCAAGGTCAACCTCGAGGAGCTCGGCGTCGAGCTGCGCACCCACGCCGATGACGACGGGCGCATCGTCTGCAACTGCTTCACCCTCAGCGAGCCCTACATCAAGCGCAAGGTCGAGGAGTTGGAGCTCAAGACCATCCCGGAGATCACCAGCGCCATCAAAGCGGGCGGCGCCTGCATGACCTGCCACCACGCCCCGGGGGGCTTGCAGGACATCCTCGACGACGTCTGGGGCCGGGACGGGGCCAAGCCCAAGGATCAGCCGGCCGCGTCGCGGGCCGACGATCCGCGGCCGGAGCTCTCGGCCTACCAGTTCGCCAAGGCGGTCGAGCGGGTGATCGACAGCTACGTACGCCCGATGCTGACCCGCGACGGCGGCGACCTCGAAATCGTCGACATCAAGGATCACCTGGTCTACGTCAAGCTGGCCGGCGCCTGCGTCGGTTGCGCCGGTGCTTCGATGACCCTCAAGCTGATGGTCGAGCAAACCCTCAAATCGCAGGTGGACGACAGCATCCGCGTGATCGCCATCTGAGGCGCGGCTAGCCATGCAAAGCGTTTACGCCGACAACAACGCCACCACCCAGGTCGACCCCGAGGTCCTGGAGGTGATGCGGCCTTTCTTCGAGGCCGAATTCTACAACCCGAGCTCGATGTACGACGCCTCCAAGCCGGCGGCGGAGGCGGTCGACCAGGCGCGCAAAACCGTGGCGCGCTTTTTGGGCTGCAACTCGCAGGACATGCTGTTCACTTCCTGCGCATCGGAGAGCAACAACACCGCCATCTTCGGGGCGGTGCGCGCCAACCGGCAGCGCAACCACATCGTCACCACCTCGGTGGAGCACCCGGCGGTGTTGGAGGTCTGCAAGGAGCTCGATCGCGCCGGCTTCGACGTCACCTTCCTGCGGGTCGACCCGGACGGCCAGATCAAGATGCGGGAGTTCGTGCGCGCCCTGCGGCCGGACACCCTGCTGGTCTCGGTGATGCACGCCAACAACGAAACCGGCGTCATCTTCCCCATCGAAGGTCTGAGCCGCATCACCAAGGAGACGGATCCGTCGATCCTGTTTCACACCGATGCGACCCAAACGGTCGGCAAGCTACCGATCAACCTCAAGCGCAGCCTCAAGCACGTCGACCTGCTCTCCTTCTCCGGTCACAAGATGCACGGCCCCAAGGGGATCGGTGGTCTGTTCATCCGTCGCGGCACCCCGGTGCGACCGCTGTTGATCGGTGGTCACCAGGAGGACGGTCGGCGAGCCGGCACCGAGAACGTCGCCTTCATCGCCGCCCTGGCCAAGGCCTGCGAGGTCGCCGAGAAGCACATCGCCGACGAGGAGCGGGTGCGCGGCCTTCGCGATCGGCTACAGGCGGAGCTCATCGCCAAGATTTCGCACTTGGAGGTCAACGGCGGTAGCTCACCGCGCCTACCGAATACGGTGAACGTCGCCGTCCACTACGTCGAGGGCGAGGGCATGCTCTTCCAGCTCAGCGAGCAGGGCATCTACGCCTCGAGCGGCTCCGCGTGCACCTCCGGCTCCCTAGAACCCTCCCACGTGCTGCGCGCCATGGACGTACCATTCACCGCCATGCACGGCTCGATTCGGTTCTCCCTGAGCCGCTTCAACACTGAGGCCGACGTCGATCGCATCGCCGGGGTCTTCCCCGAGATCGTACAGGGTCTGAGGAAGGCCTCACCCTACTGGGACAGCGACAAGAACGAGCCCCGCCGCGACGTGCAGATCGGGTGAGGGGATTGGCTCATTCGGCAGGACTGTCCCCTTCGGGCAACAGAGTCACCTGCACCACCTGATCTTCTTTAATGTAGCGTTGGGCCGCGGTGTGGATCATCTCCGCGGTCAGCGTCGCGAGCTGCTCCTCGAAGCGTAGTACCTGCTCGGGCGGCTCGCCGCGGCGGTAGGCGGAGGCCAGCGCCCCGAGCCAGAAGCCGTTGTCGCGCAGGCTGGTCTCGTGCCCCCGGCGTTGTTGCTCCAGGAGTGTCTCGATGTGTCGCTGCTCGGGGGCGGCATCGAGGAGCAGGCGGATCATGCCCCAGGCGCTCTCGGTTAGCTCCTCGGCCCGTGCCGGATCACAGCCGAAGCCCACCCGCAGCTCGTAGCGGGGCACCGGCGCTTCTTGCACCGTGATCCCGACCCCGACGCCGTAGGTGCCGCCCAGCGCCTCGCGCAGCTCCTCGCGCAGCATCACCTCGAGCACGTCGGAGAGGCTCTGCAGGGCGTAGCGCGTCTGGCGGCTGTCTTCGAAGGTCCCGTGGAAGGTGAGGCTGACCCGGGCCTTGGGTTCGACGCCGGCCCGGATCACCGAACGGTGCACGCCGCTGATGCGCCGGGCGCCAAAATCGATCGGGGTCTCGGTCTTTCCGGGGCTCGAGGGCAGGGCCCCGAGGTAACGTTCCACCAGCGGCCGCATCTGTTCGAGGCTGAAGGTCCCGGCGAATACAAAGGTGAAGTCCGCGGCGTTGGCAAAGCGCTGGCGATAGAAGGTCTCGGAGGCCGCGAGG
>JAUUZB010000926.1 GCA_030590185.1 Deltaproteobacteria bacterium | reverse complement strand
CGAAATATCCGAGGGCGACGTGGCGCTCCTCGACCGTCAGGCCGTTCTTGGCCAGGGTTGAGATCCGCCCGACGTGGGTGATGCACCACAGGGTCGCGCCGATGGAGATCGCGTAGAGGGTCGGCCAGAAGAATATCCGTGGCCCCCAACGGGCGGACTCCACCAGCTGGCGATCGATCCACTGGGCCCAGCCGTGCAGCCGCGACCTCATCGGGGGGTCACCAGGGCGAGCTGCCAGGGATAGGCGGTGGCGGTCGTCACGACGCGAAAGCGGGGGCGCAGCAGCGCTTGAAATCCCCGGCGGCCCCAGCGATTGACGTGGCCCTCGTCGTTGCCGAGACGGCTCAGGTTCTTGCCGCGGGCCAGGTTGCTGAGCTGGAACCAGGGCTCGTGGGGGACCGAGAGCAACAGGTGCGCCGGGTGGTCGCCGATCAGGCGCAGCATCTGGTCGAGGCCGCGCTCCGGCTCCTCGAGGTGCTCGAGCACCTCGCAGCAGATGAGGAGATCCGGCGGTGCCGTCAAGAAGCTCAGGTCATAGACGTTGCCCTGGTGGGCATCGATGGCCGGGAATTCCCGCCGCAGGTGCACCAAATCCTCGGCGCTGAGATCCACGCCGGTGAAGGCGAGCTCCGGGTGGGCCTCGCTGAGCTGCCCGCTCAAGAAGCCCTGGCCGCAGCCGATCTCCAGCACCCGGGACCCGGGCGCGGCGCGAGCGAAGAGCTCCCGGACCCGACCGACGAACCGCTGGATCAGCAGCCGCTGCAGCGGGTTCCGGTTGCGGTACTTCGGCGTCGCAAACCGCTCGAAGTAGCTATTCGGGATCCTGGTCATCACCCACCACCTCGCGCACGGGCAGGATCTCCCGCTCGTGTTTGCGCTGGTACTGGAAGGTCAAGAACTCGCCGATCAGGCCCAACGAAAAGAACTGCATACCGAGGATGATCGCCAGCACGCCGAGCAGCAACAGCGGCCGGCCACCGATCGCCTCTCCCATGACCCACAGCACCGACAGGTAGCCAGAGATGGCCACCCCGGCCAGCCCACAGGCCAGGCCGAGCAGGCCGAACAGGTGCATCGGCTTGCGCGAGTACTTGGTGAGGAAGACGACGCTGAGCAGATCAAAAAAGCCGCGCAGGATGCGCTCGATGCCGTAACGGGAGCGTCCGAACTGCCGAGCGTGGTGGTGCACCGGCACCTCGGTGACCCTGAAGCCCTGCCAGGCGGCGAGCACCGGGATGAAGCGGAACAGGTCGCCGTAGATGGGAACGCTGGCCAGCACCTCGCGGCGGAATGCCTTGAAGCCGCAGTTCATGTCGTGCAGGTGGACGCCGGTCGCCTTGCGCACCGTGCCGTTGAACACCCAGGAGAGCAGCTTGCGGTTGAGTGGGTCGAGGCGCTTGACCTTCCAACCGACCACCACGTCGAAGCCCTGCTCGATCTTCTCGATGAAGGCCGGGATGTCGGCCGGGTCATCTTGCAGATCGGCGTCCATCATCATCACGATGTCGGCGCGGGCCCGCGCGAAGCCGGCCGACAGGCCCATGGCCTTGCCGAAGTTGGCGCGCAGGCGCACCCCGCGGACCACGGGGTTTTCGGCGTGCAAGCGGTTGATGACCTCCCAGGAGTCATCGGTGCTGCCATCATCGACGAAGATCAACTCGTAACTGAAGCGGCCCTTCAAGCTCTCTTCGATCTGGGCGGCGAGGGACGGCAGGCTCTCCGCCTCGTTCAACCCGGGCACGACGATCGAGACCTGCGGATCGGTCATCTACTGGGGCTCCGGCCGGCCGATACAGTGGTACTCGAAGCCGAGCTCACGCATCCGCTCCGGCTCATACTGGTTGCGACCGTCGTACAACACCGGCTCCTTGAGCAGGCCCTTGACCCGGTCGAAATCGAGACTGCGAAAGACCGCCCACTCGGTGACCAGCAACAGGGCGTCGGCGTTGCGGGCCGCCTCGTACGGGTTCGGCGCGAACTCCACCTCGGGCGCGTTGCCGAAGTGCCGGCGGGCGTTGTCGGTCGCCTCTGGGTCGTAGGCGCAGACCGTGGCGCCCGCGTCGAGCAGCCGCTTGATGATCGCCAAGGCCGGCGCCTCTCGGATGTCGTCAGTCTTCGGCTTAAAGGCGATCCCCCACAGCCCGACGCGCCGACCGCGCAGGTCACCGCCGAAGCGTTTGATCAAGCGATTGGCCAGGGAGACCTTCTGGTGCCGATTGACCCGCTCCACCGCGTCGAGGATGTCGGCGGGGCAGTCCGACTCCACCGCCAGACGCGCCAGCGCCTTGACGTCCTTGGGGAAGCAGGAGCCGCCGTAGCCCACGCCGGGGTAGAGAAACTGCATGCCGATGCGGGCGTCGGTGCCGACCCCCTTGCGGACCTTCATGATGTCGGCGCCGACGTTCTCGCAGATTTGCGCCATCTCGTTCATCAGCGAGATGCGCGTGGCGAGCATGACGTTGGAGACGTACTTGGTCATCTCCGAGGAGCGCGTGTCCATCTCTAGATAGGTGTGGCCGTTGCGAATGAAGTGGCGATAGAGGTCGCGCATCACCGCCGCGCCCCCATCGGTGTCAGCGCCCACCACGATGCGGTCCGGCCGCATGAAGTCGTCGATGGCGCGGCCCTCCTTGAGGAACTCCGGATTGGAGACGACCTCGAAGGGATGCTTGGTGCCGCTCTCGCTCAGGATCTGGCGGACCCGGGCCGAAGTCCCCACCGGCACCGTCGACTTGACCACCACGGTGAGCGGCCCGGTCATCGCCTCGGCGATGCTGCGGGCGGCGGCCCAGACGGCGCTCATGTCGGCGCCGCCGTCCTCACTCGGCGGCGTGCCGACCGCGATGATGCTCAGGGCGCAGTCGGCGTGGCCATCGGCGTAGGAGGTGGTGAAGCTCAGGCGCCCGTCCCGGGCGTTGCGTTGGATCATCTCGGTGAGCCCGGGCTCGTAGATCGGGCTCTCGCCGCGGTTGAGCTCGGCGACCTTGGCGACGTCGATGTCGATGCAGGTGACGTCGTTGCCGATCTCCGCGAGGCAGGTGCCACTCACCAATCCGACGTAGCCCGTGCCGATGACCGAAATTCGCATGGCTAGGGCGATACCAGCAGGCGTTGGGCAGGTAAAGCGACGCCACGCCTCACCCCTTGGTGGTGGCTGCAATTGCGT
>JAUUZB010000725.1 GCA_030590185.1 Deltaproteobacteria bacterium | reverse complement strand
GGTTTGTGAGACGGATTTCGATCCCCTTCTGACCGCGTCGGCGGCCATGGTCCGGGGCACCCTCGAGGAGCAGGGGCTCGCCGGCGTCCTGCTCGAGCAGTGTGTGGATCTGATGACCTATAATCAGCTGCGCACCCCGATCTTGTGTCGGGCCAGCGAGCGACCCTCCGCCCCCCCGGGCGTCGCCATCTTCGACGAGCCGAGTCTCGCGATCAGCGCCCGGTTCACCGCCACCGAGGGCCAAACGATCGACCTCAGCCCAGGGGTGGACGCGACCTTCATCGACTCGATCGAGACCCAATACGACGTGCACGACCCGCTGCTCAAGGCCGCCCTCGCGATCTTGACCGACGCCGGCAACCCATCGGTGGCCTCCCCGGCCTTGCTCGAGCAGGCGGCCGAGCGGCTCCGCGCCGCCGGCGGAGAGGTGGTCGCTAAGGACCTCGCCGACCTACGCGAGATGCTGTTGTACTTGTTCCTGCGGGGACAGCTGGAGCTGCGGCTACGCGAGCCGCCATCTCCAGCGGCGTGGCCGGGCGTCGGCCTGGCCGAGAGCGCCCGTCCCCGCGCCCTGCCCCTGACGCGGATCGAAGCGACCCGGGGCAAGCTGCTCACCACCGCCCGTCACACCCACATCCCGATCGACGATTTCGATCGTTTTCTGGTTAGCCGCCTCGAGGGCAGCCTGACCCGGGCACAGATGCTCACCGAGCTCGAGCGGGCCGTTGGCGCCGGTACGGTGGTCGTGGAGGGGGAGAACGGAATCATCAAAGATCCCGATGAGTTATTGAGCTCCCTGGCGGAGACCTACGACTGGTTGGTCGCCGCCCTCGGGGCCGCTGGCCTGCTCGAGCCACTCCCATAGCCGAACCGCGCACCGATCGTGTATGATTCAGTCTAGAGGTTGGGTCCGGGGATTGGTGCGTTCAATTCACCGCTTTGGTGATTGAGCATCCTGCACGGATCCGGTACTCTATCACGCTCACTGGGGCACGAGCCCCCAATGAAAGGAAGAATCTCATGGCAGAAGCTGCAGAGATTTCAAGACAGGTAGAGCGGTCCGTACTGGCAGCAGTTCGTCAGTTCTACGACAAGGCCGAGGCCGACGGCAGCCTGGGTACCCAGATTGACATCACTGGTGTCAAGGGTGCCAAGCCGGAGCAGCTCATGGAGCTCCTCTCCGGCGAGGTCAAGCGCTCCCTCACCGCCCACGGCTACCAGGCCATGGTCCGGATCGAGAAGGAGAAAAAGAACGTCGTCGCGGTTTATAACGTCGACGGTATCCGCGTGACCGTGGTTTTGCCCACGTAGGACTCGGGTTAGGTTTAGGAAGGGTCAGCTTGAAGCGGAATAGGTGTTCGAAGTGACGACAACGCCCACGCGCGGGACTTAACTAACGTCAGGATCCGCGAGCGGCAACGCAGGGTGTTCGAATCGCTATAACGCCTTCCTTGAGAGGCCTCGTTTTTGAAGAGAGCCCGAGGGCCCCGCCAGAGCAAGAACCCACCCCTCGGCGGCAGCGTCGCTGCCGGACCGTAAACGTGCGCCCGGTTCGCTGGGTCGCGGGCACGGTGGCGACGTCTCCGTCCAGGGCATAGGTGCGCTCGGCCGATCGCCGGGTCGTTGAGATTGACGATCGTCTCAACGAAGCGGCCGGCTCCTGCGCCAGTGCAGCGGTTCGCGCTGTTACAGGTCGAGATCCGCAAAGGGCAGCGCGTCACCCATTTGGCCCGGGGCGGAGCCGCGCGACACGTCATCCCCAACCCCGGCCTCGCCAAAGTCGTTCTGGCCCCAGCACTCGAGCTCCAGGTTGTTTAGCACGGCGCAGGTGTGACGGCGCCCGAGGCTCACCCCGAGGGGAACGAGTCCGGTGCCGAGATCCACCGGCAAAAGGTCGACGCCCATTTGGTCCGGCCCATCGCCAACGGCGGTGGTGGAGCCGATACCCAGTTGCCCTTGGTCGTTTTCGCCCCAGCACTGGAGGCTGTCATCGTCGAGCCGGGCGCAAACAAATCGCGCCGCGGGCCCGGAGTAGAGCCGGGTGGCAAACCGACCGGGGCCCAAATCGACGAACGGCAGCGCCTCGCCCATCTCACCCGGTTCGTCGCCCAGCGCCGCGGTCACTCCGCCGCCATGGGCTGGGCTCGATCCCCAACATTTGACAGAGCCGTCATCGAACAGCGCGCAGGCCCACCCGGCTCCGGCGGCGATGTCCACCACCATGCCCACCAAACCCAGATCCACGGCAGGGAGCAGATCCCCCATCTCGCCGTCCTCGTTGCCGTGATCGTCGGTATCCCCTAGGCCGAGGTGGGCGCCTCCCGATCCCCAGCACTTGATGCTCGAGTCGCTCAGCAGGGCGCAGAAGCTCGTCCATCCCCCGACGATCTTTGCCGCCGAGAGCCCCGTGCCGAAGTCGACCACGGGCATCGCATCACCCGCCGTCGCCCTGATGGCGCCGGCGTCACCGTTGCCGATCGCTCCGCCCAGATCGCTGCCCCAGCACTTGGTGGAGAAATCATCGAGCAGCGCGCAGGCCGTTCCGTAGCCGCTCATGGCAATGCTCAGGGCCGTGCGCCCTACGCCGAAATCGACCGCCCCGAGCTGATCACCCATCTCGTTGGGTTGGTCCCCGCGGTGGCCACCCACCTGGATCCAGTCTTCGTCGTGCCCCCAACATTTAACCCGGCCGTCGGCCAACAGGGCGCAGGCACGGTGGTTCCCCACCGCGATATCCACGGCCAGCTGGCCCGCGCCGAGGTCGATGATCGGCAGATCGACTCCCATCTCGCCGGGCTCGTCCCCGAGGTTCTTGGCGAGTCCCAAGCGCGACTGGGAGTTACCGCCCCAGCACTTGACGCCAGAGTCGTCTAGGACGGCGCAGTGGAAACCGTAGTTGCGTGCACCGGCGTCGTTCCACGACCCGACGCTCAGGGAGAGCACCGATCGGCCCGTGCCCAGGTCGAGGGTCGGCATCAGATCGCCGGCGCTCCCCGAGACGCTGGTAGTATCGCCTTTACCGAGCTGACCCTTGGAGTTGCTGCCCCAACACTTGCTCGAGCCGTCGGTGAGCACGGCGCAGGTGGCGTAGTTCGTGGCGGAGACCGCGGTGGCGGTGATGCCGGTGCCGAGATCGACTGGCACCAGGGCGTCGCCCATTTCGCCGGGCACGTTGCCCACCCCACTTCCCCAGCACTTCACCGCACCATTGTCGAGCAGGGCACAGGGATGCTCGTAGCCCGCCGTGATCGCCAACGCGGTCCGCCCGCTGCCCAGATCGACGTAGGGGAGGTTGTCGCCCATCACGGTGGGGTCGCCCGAGGATCGATCCAGGGTGTCGCCAACACCCAACTGACCAACGGCGTTGGTTCCCCAGCACTTGACCCCGTCGTTATCGAGGATGACACAGCGACTCCAAAAACCGATGGCCACCTCCTTGACCGTGCGCCCGAGGCCGAAGTCGATCAACGGCAGGTCGTCGCCCATCTCCCCGGGCTCATCGCCGGTCGCCCCGCCCCAACACTTGAGCCGATCGTTTTGTAGGATCGCGCAGGTGTTGGTGCCCACCGCCACGATGGACCGGGCCCGCAGGCCCGACCCGAGGTCGATGGTGGGTAGATCGTCTCCCATCTCATTGGCCTCGTCGCCCCAGGTCTTGGTGTCGCCGAGGCCGATGCCGCGCCAATCCCCGCCCCAGCACTTCACCTCGCCGTTTTCGAGGACCACGCAGGTGATGACGCCGCCGACCGCGAGATCGACGGC
>JAUUZB010000815.1 GCA_030590185.1 Deltaproteobacteria bacterium | reverse complement strand
CCTGGTCGATCTCGAGGTCAAGATCTTTCAAGATGAGTTGCCGCCAATCGAAGAGATAGGCGTGCGCGAACGGCGGGTGATCGCGAGTCTCAGCGCCGGGCAATCGATCTCCGACATCTGCCTCGAGATGCACGCCCCGATTCCGTCGGTGCTGCGGATCATCGCCGCCTTTGAGACACGCGGGTCGATCGCGGTCGACGTCCCGCCGATGTTGGAGGAGGCGCCAGCCTCACCGCGGGTCGAGCAACTCAAGGGTCAGGCTCAGGTGATGCGCGAGGCGGAGCAGTTTGACGAGGCGATCAGTCTGATCGAGGCCGCGGTGCGCATGCAGCCGGCCGACGGGGAGGCGCGCGAGCTTCTCGAGGAGACTATCAACGATCAGGTCCGTGAGCTCTACCGGCTGCTGCCGCCGGTGCGGGTGCCGCTGCTCGTGGCAGATGAGATGAGGGTGCGCAACCTGAGCCTGCGGCCCGGGGAGCGCTTCCTCATCGACCGGCTCAACGCCACCATGGACGTCGGGGCGCTGGTGATGATCAGCTCGATGAACGAGCGGGATACGCTCAAGACGCTGCGCAAGTTGCTGCACGCAGGGATAATCGAGCTGGTGTGAGAAGGGCTGACTGCGGCGGCAGCCAAAACCGGCCTGCAAAATGGTGCTCAGTTTGATATGAGTCTCACCATCAACGTCAGCTAACGAGAGTCTGTCATGCCCATCCGCGACATCCAGCTGCGCAAATTTGTGAACGAGCTCGAGCAGAGCCCCGGCCGCAAGGTCGACGACAGCAACGTTCTAAAGCTGCTGGCCGCGGTTGGTGATCGCAGTGACGCCGATTCCCTGAGCCTGTTGCAGAAGCTCAGCGGGCCAGACATCAGTCGCGAGCAGCAGCTGGAGATCGCCAAGCAGGGCCTCGACGACACCGAACGCGAGGGTGTCAGGCAGATCCTCGAGACCTACGAGCTCAGCCCGGGGGCCTGCAATTTTCTCGAGGCGTTGCTGGGTCTCGCTGATCTGGGCGTCAACCATGGCCCCCTGGTGCTCCTCGGCAAGGCGTCCGGCGAGCTTCGCGGCACCGCTGGTCGGGGCGACACGGTTGAGGCGATCAACCTCTCCACCGCGGCGGCCTCCACCACCCCCACCGACGCCATGGCCACCTTCAAGACCCGGGATGACTACGGTTGGTTCATCGGCGAGGTCGGCGACGTCAAGGAGGGCGATCAGCTGCGGGTGCGCACCCGCCACCGGGACGGCACGGTCAGCAATTGGGTGGACATTCGCGCCTCGGGTATCGCGGACAAGGATGAGCGCAACGCCATCGTCAACGTCGAGAATCTGAGATTCGTGGTCAAGGATGACGGCGGGCTCGACCTGCTTCAAGACAGCAAGCAGCCGGTCTCTGAGCCCGGCGCCCAGCTCCGCTTTCGCAACGCCCGCACCGGCGACACGCTGGACTGCAAGGTAGACAACAACGGCCATCTCCCCGCCGGCCTCAACCTGCCAGGGAAGGCTGGCGATGAGATCCGCGTGGCGGCCAGTGATGGCACCAACAATAAAAACCTCGATGAGATCTGCCGGGTCCTCACGGTGCCCAAGGATGGCGAGGTGAACCTGTCGGATCCCGGCCCCACCGGCCGCCGCATGGGCGCCAGCAGCGTCAACCTCAAGAGGTACACCGGGCCGCTGTACATCGACGGCCCCGTGGCCACCGACGTCAAACAGGGCTCCATTGGTGACTGCTACTTCCCGGCCTCCATGGCCGCGGTGGCGCATCACAACGCCCAGGCCATCAAGGATGCCATCACCGACAATGGCGACGGCACCTACACCATTAAATTTTACGAGCCGGGTTACGAGATGCCCAGGCGCCGGGTGGCAATCGAGATCGACGGGGATCTCTACGGTTCCTACAGTCCGAGCTACGGCAAGACCACCGCCACCAACACGACCGACGCCATGGAGCTCTGGTTCCCGCTGATCGAGAAGGCCTACGCCAAGTGGAAGGGCAGTTACCAAACCCTCGACAACGGCGGTTGGACCGGCGATGCCATGGCCGCCGTGACCGGCGGCATCGACACCTGGGACGACCTCAAAGACGTCGACGCCGACAAGATCTTCGCGCGCATCCAGCAGGGCGTCACCGCGGGCTGGCCCATGGCGGCGAGCACCTACGGCAAGGATCAGAGCAGCCTCTACTCGGGCACCGGGTTGTACGCCAATCACGCCTACTCGGTGCTGGGCTGTGAGGAGAAGGACGGCGAGCGCTACGTGCAGCTGCGCAACCCCTGGGGCTCGAGCGAGCCGGGCCGCGACGGCAAGAATGACGGCATCTTCTTGCTCGAGGTCTCCAAGTTCATGAAGCTCTACGAAGACCTGTGTGTGATCTCAGACGAGACCGATAACGCCTGACAGGAATTGAGCCCATGGCCCTGCCTCCGGATCCGATTGAAGAAGTGTTGTCCGCCGCCGCTGCGGTGATCATGGCCAAGGTGGTGCGCGTCATCAGTCAGGAGCCGCAGCAGCCGTTTCCCAAGCGCGACCCCAAGGTGGTGGGCGGGGAGACCGTGCCCCTGGCGCGCCAGGTGGTGGCGTTGGAGGTTTTGGAGGTGGTCAAGGGCGAGGGGATCGAGGCGGGGCAGAGTCTCGAGGTGATCAAGCCCGAGGGGGAGTTCACCTTGATCGCTGCGGTGGAGGGGCCGTTTTTGTTGGCCGAGGTCGAGGGCGGGTTTGAGATCCTTGGTCGCTACGGGCCGGATACCTATCGACGGAATGAGATTGAGGCGGCGCTTTAGGGCGTTGGGTTACGTCAATCTACGTTGCCGCCAACCGATCGAGTAGCCACCGCGTAGAATGGCGACGTCTACATAGCTCTGATGGATCCGGCGCCGGAGTTCGGGCAGCTCAATTTGATGGTGTCGCAGGAACTCTCGAAACGAGAACGGCAGGAGCTCGGTCGCGAGTCCGCGTCCCCGAAGGCTCGTGGCCACCTCGCGCGCCAGCATTTTCGCTGACGAACCGGAGATCACGACGCGCCATCGTCCGGAATCCCGTTGTGACCGAATGAACGGGAGCTGGGCCCCATCAGGTGGCCGCGTGCCCCCGCAGCCAATCGGTCAACCCATCTCGGTCGATTCTGCCGGCGGCCAGGTCCAGCATGACGCGGACCTTCTCTTCTTTTCGCGACTATCCGCCTGCTATACTTCGGGTGTCGATGCGTGGCTCCCCGACAAAGTGGCTCGCTTGGTTGATGACGAGCGCCGTGGGTTGCGCCCCAGCGGCCGAGGACCGATGCCCGCCGTTTTCTGTCTCGGTGGCCGAGGGCTGCCCGTGCGTTTCGGCATACCTCTGCGCCGAGGGCTTGGGGTGCGTGCGTGGGGCATGCATTGTGCTGTGGGAGGACAGCCAAGCCAACGGCCAGTTCTCGCGGATGCACCCGTCGCCGGTGGTCATCGGCCTCAACGACGCCTCAATCGTAGGCGACACCCTG
>JAUUZB010000156.1 GCA_030590185.1 Deltaproteobacteria bacterium | reverse complement strand
TGCGCAACAGCCGATCGACCAACTGCACGCCGATGAAGCCAGGGAAACCGGTCATGAAAATAGTGGCGGCCATGGATCCACCTCCTGCTGCGACGCGGCCCGCAGCATCGTAATGACGCACTATGTCTAATAGTTAACGCACCGCATTACAACCAAAGCGGTCCGAGACCGGGAGGCCGGGTGACAACGCGGCTCCGACACCCTTGGCGCCCTGGTCGCCGGCCGCTACTCTCTGGCCATGACGGGGAAAACTTCCACTATTCTTTGGACCTCCATCGTATTGGCGGGGGGCTGCGGCACAGTCCACTTGGTCTCCGGTCCAGACGCCTGCGAGTCTGTCACCTGCTCCGACCACGGCACCTGCGAGGTCGAGGCCGGCGCCGCCACCTGTGTCTGCGACCCGGGCTACGAGGCGGACGACGTCGACTGCGTGCTGGCCTGCGCTGACGCCGACGGTGACGACCGTGGTGCAAATTGCGACGCAGGTCCCGATTGCGACGACACCGACAGCTCGGTCTGGGAAGACTGCGATGACACGCCGCCCTCGGTGCCCACCGGCCTGAACGCCGTGGTGATCTCCCACGAACAGATCGACCTCTCATGGAACGTCGCCAGCGATGCGGTAGGCGTCGCCGGCTACCGGATCCGGACCGACGCGACCGTGGCCGGGACCGGCGTTGCCCCGAGCTTCTCGGTCACCGGCCTCGCGGCACAGACCACCTACGGTTTTACCGTCTCGGCCTTTGACGCCGCCGGCAACGAATCGGCCCCGTCATCGGAAACGCAAGCCACGACCGCGGCAGCCCCGGTCGAGGTAGTGCCCCAGGGCCTCACCGAGTTGTTCGCCCGCAAGGCCCGCGCCACGGGCACCGACTACTCCGTGGCTGAGCTCGAGGACAGCACCAACGATTTCATCTGGCAAGCGGAGACGGTGATGTTCGTGGATCCCGAGACCGGACACGAGACCTGGCGCATGTGCCAGACCCCGGGCCTGTCCTCCTACTACAACAACGACATCGGCCTCTCGCCGTGGAGCGCCGACGGCCGGCGCATGGCCTTTGCGTCGCGCCGCCCGACCAACGCCTTTGTCTCCGATTGGTGGCTGTGGATGATCACCGACACGGACGGCGGGCACCTGCGCACCACCATTGACGCCGCCAACCGCGTGGCGGACAGCCGCAACGCCTACTTCCATTGGTCGCCCCAGGCGCCGGATCTCTATTACGAGATTGGCACCGGCGCTGCCTCTCCCCAGCACAGCACCGAAGAGCTGTTCGCGACCTCCGTCACCGACACCGGGGTCAGCACGCAGCTGCTGCTGACCTTCCCCGAGGCGGTCAAGCTCGACAAGATGATCTCCGCCGACGGACGCAAACTGCTGATCAGCTCCTATGACGAGTCCTGGGTCTACCCGACGACGACGGTGCCGACCCCTGCCATCGACGTGCCAGCGGGCTACTCGATCGACCGCGAACCCGGGATCTACGGCACCACCCCCACCGAGTACGCCACCGCCCACGACCGCTACTATGCGGGCGATGGCAGCTGGTACTTCATCATGCCGATCGGGAGCACCCACCGCGCCTGGTGGCGGATGAGCAGCGTGGGTAGCGCCGCCGATGGTGGGGCGTTTTGCGACAACACAGACTTCCCGGTCACCGATCCCGCCTACGACTTTGGCGAGTGTTGGCCGGTCAACGCGGACAGCGGCGATAATCCGGATCCCTTTGGCAGCGGCTACTGGTCCCACTTCGTGCCGGACCGTTGGGGCCGCCACGCCCTGCACAGCTGCTGTTGCCTCGAGGTCTGCTGGGCGGATCCTGGCATCGGCCCCGGGGTGTGGGACATCCAAAACCAGGCCTACACGGTCCCGACCTATGGTGGCGGCGCCTCCCATCACGACTGGAAGGGGTTCAGCGACTGGACCGTCTCCTCCGGGAGCACCGGCGACCCGATCGATCAGGTGATCTACACCCAGAAGTACGACGAGCCCGGCTCGCAGATCACGGTGGTGCGGACCTTCCGCGGCTACGACGGGGGCGACCAGTACCAGATCATGGTGCGACCGGGGCAATCGCCGGACGGCACCAAGGTCGCTTGGCACGGTGAAATGCTCAACGCCGGCAGCAACGCCGCCGACGTCTACTGGTCGGTCACCCACTACCCGTCACCGCCAACCGACCTAGCCGCCGAGAGCGCCGCGGGCGGCGGCGCGAGCCTGAGCTGGTTGCCGCCGCGCTACACCGAGCGGGGCTGGCCCTATGCCGGGACCTCCCCCACCCTCGACGCCCTCGGTTGGCCAGTGCTCGACGCCGATGGTCGCGAGCTCGGCGAGCCGTTGTACGCCCGCGAGGTTCGACGTTATCACGTCTGGCGTTCACCCAACGGCTACGACAGCTGGCAGGAGGTTGGGGAGGTGGCGGCCGACTACGCGGTGAGCCACGCGGCGGAGCCCGATCTCTATTTCCTCGCGCCGGTGGTCGGTGGCGCGCGGGTCACCGCCGGCAACCCGATCCTGTTCATCGACCAGCCCGGGGACGGAACGTTTCACTACGCGGTCACCACCGAGGAGCACTCCGGACTCGAGTCACGCCAACTCTCCGATGTTCTGGAGGTGGTGATCACCGGCGGCGCGGTCACCGCCCAACAGATGAGCTCGCCCACCGGTATCAGCGGCTTCTGGGCCACGCCGCCCGCCGCGCCGACCGGGCTGACGGTCATCGCCGCGACCCCCGCCGGGCATTATCGGTTGAGCTGGACCGAGCCGGCGGATGACAAGGTGCGATTTTACAATCTCTATTACGCCGAGGCGGCGGCGCCGGAGATCACCCAGGCACGACGCGTGGCATCGGTGGTGGTCGGGACCTCCGGCTACTACGACTGGCTCGGGTCAGCGGCGGGCGCCCATTACGCCCTCACCACCGTGGACCGGCAGGGGAACGAGTCGGCGCCGGTGTTCGCGACGCCCTGAGCAGCGAGGGGAATCGCAGGGTGAGCGCTCACCCAGCCCGCGCCCGTCTCCGCCGCAGAACCCACACCGCGCCAAGCGCCATGATGATGATGATGACGAGGATGCCCCCTCCCCCGGCCAAGAGCTGCGTGCGGCGGGCGAGGCGCTCGTCGTAGGCGGCGCACACGAAGCTGAGCTCGTGGTCAAAGAGGTCGGTGGCGCCCGCGGGGATCCACCCGGACGCGTTGCCCGGGTGCGCATCCGCGGCGAGCAGCTCCCCCGGTGGCGTCAACCAGGCGAGGCAGTCCTCGGCCATGGGATCAACTCGGTCGCGTAGGAGGAACAACACGCCCCGGGCAAGATGGCGCAGCTTTGCGAGCTCGGGCTGGTCGGCCCGTGCGGCCTCGCGCACCTCCATGATCAACGCCTCGAGATCAGCAATATCGGCGGTGGGATCGTGCTCGTCCGCGTTTGGGATCCGGCCGAAGCGGATCAAGCGATCCAACAACCGCAAGTGCGGGCGAACGGCGCTCAGCTCATAGGGTGCGGCGCCGAGTCGCATGCCCTCGGCCCACTTTTCCTGCATCTCGATGGCAAAGCTCACCTCTTCGGCGGTGGCCTCGAGGTTCTCGTAGCGCCAACGCAGCGCAGCCCCGCTCGGCAGCTCCGGTCGGGTGAAGGGGATCTGATCGCGCGTCAGTCCCTTCAGGTGCACGACCAGCTCCACCCGCTCGACCCGGCCGGGCCACACTCCGGAGGTGAATAGCGCGTATCGAAAGGGCACCCAGATCGCGGAGCCGTAGCCGTAACCCCAGCTCGGGCTGTGGAGGGCTTGGGTGTAGGTGAGCTCGAGGCGGGTGTCCCGATGGGCCGGAATGGCCATGCGCCACACCTGCCAGTGGGGCGACGGCCGGGAAATCTGGTCGAGGACGGCGACCTTCTTCTTCAGCTTCCTGGGGGTCGGATGCACCGGCTCGCGAAGCACCTGGACAGGGGCACCGTCGACCCGAACCTCGAGGTCCTCCACCGGCATGCCGGAAAAAGAGTAGTGCTGGTGCTGCTTGGCCGGCGTCGGCGATTTGCCGGTGGTGCCGATCAGCATCCTGAGGGAGCCGGCGGCCGGACGGACGGTGAGCTCCTTCTCGGGAAATCCGACCAACAAATCGCTGACGCCCTCGTCGCCGCCCCGCAACAGGAGAGTGACGCGCACCAACAGGAAGGTCGGATAGGCATCGACCTCGACCTTCTCCGACACCAACACCGCGTCGACGGGCGCGTCCCGCAACGGCTTGGGATCACCTGGGATCGGATCAGCGTAGCGACCGACCTCCAGAACCGGCACGTGTTCCTGGGGAACGGGACGGTGGACGACCACGGTGGGCGGCGGCGCGATGTCGGCGAGCGCGATGGTGGGCAAACCCACGACGAGGACAGCCATCAAGCCACGACCCATGGAGATCTCCTCTAGGGCACACCGCTTTTTGTTCGTCGAAGCGGCCGGCAATGGTACCATATTCCTCCCGACGTGCCGTCAGAAGGTAGCCCGAGGATGCTCGACCGATTCCTGCCCCGCGGCGTCAAACGCGAGGAGACGAGCAAGGTCTTCGATGCCATCCTCATCTTGGTGTTCGGGGTGCTCGGCTTGCTCACCGCCCTGTTCTACGCATCCTTCTACTTCTTCGTTCACCACTCAACCGTCGGTGCGCTGATTCTATTGACCGGCGGCCTGTCCCTGGTCACCGCCACGGTTCTCCACTGGCGCTGGCCCTCGCCCATGCGCTCGGGCGTCATCCAGTGTCTCGTCGTCCTGCTCTTCACGGCGACCATGTCCATCCTGCGCGGTGGGTTCGTCCCGGCGGTGCTGGTGTTCCTCATCCCCGTGCCGCTGCTGGCCGTCTACATGGTGGGCAGGGGTACGGCGTTGGCCCTCACCGCGACGACCGTTGTCGTCGATGTTGGTCTCTTCATGGCATCCCGGGCTGGTGTCTTCGAGGGCTGGACCGTGGTCACCGCGGACGCCGCGCGCCAGGAGATGTTGGGCCTCGCCGGACTCGTGGGGGCCTCAGTGCTCGTCTCGCTCATCGCCCTGACCCACGCCGAGAGCCGGAGGGCCGCGGATCGGGAGCGGGAGGAAGCGGAGCGACGCGCCATGGAGGAGCAGCGCCTCAAGAGCCTCGGCCAGCTCGCCGGCAGCGTTGCGCACGATTTCAACAACCTGCTGATGGCCATCCTGGGCACCACCGAGCTCGTGCTGGAGGAACACGACTCGGACGCTCCCCTGCGTGCGGACATGGAGGTCATCCGTGAGGCCTCCATGCGGGCGAAGCACCTCACCCACAAGCTGCTGCTCTTCAGCCGCAAGGACCGCGCCACAAAGAAAGTGATCGCGGTCAACGACGTGATCGAGGCATCCCTGCCCCTGCTGCGCCGGTCCCTGCGGGAGGATATCGAGCTCGAGTTGAGCCTCGGCGAAGCCGTCCCTCCGGTGGAGATTGACCCACGCCAGCTCGAGCACGCGTTGTTGAACCTCACCCTCAACGCCCGCGACGCCATGCCGCGCGGTGGTCTGCTCAGCGTCGAAACGGCAGGCGAGGTGCAAAGCGCCGAAACGGACCCGGACGGAAAGAAGGCCCGCGGCTGGGCCCGGATCACGATCAGCGACACGGGGATCGGCATAGAGCCTGAGCTCGCCGCCCGGGTCTTCGAGCCCTTCTTCACGACAAAGGGGGCCGGTCGAGGCACCGGTCTCGGCCTCGCCTCGATCCACGGGATCGTCACCGCCACGGGTGGGCGCATCGACGTGGAGAGCACCCCCGGCGAAGGCACCAGCTTCCGAATCCTCCTGCCCGAGGCCGACACCGCAGCACTCACCCGGGAAGCGCCCACTCCCATGGAGCCCTCTGTCGAGAAGGCCGGCGGGACCGTGTTGCTGGCGGAGGACGACGCAGACGTGCGCCGCATCGCGCGTCGCATGCTCGAGCACCAGGGATATCGCGTTCTGGATGCCGAGGACGGCGACAGCGCGCTCGCGCTGCTGGCCACGAACGAAGGCAGCGTGGACCTTCTCCTGTCGGACGTGGTGATGCCGAGGATGTCCGGACCCGCGCTCGCCGTGGCAGCGCAGCGACGCCAACCGGATCTCGCCGTCCTCTTCATGTCCGGCTACCCAGCCGGATACGCGCAGGAGTCCTCCTTGCCCGAGTCCGAGGATGTGGTGCTCTCAAAACCATTCACGGAAAAGGAGCTGCTGCGTCACGTTGAGGCGGCCCTCGCGGCGCGACGCAGCCGGGGCGGCGGCGGGAACGGCTAGAGCGCCGAGCGGTTTAGGGTTGGCAGACCAACAAGAACGGCTCAAACACCTGGGCAATATACAGTCGCCGGCGCGCCATTAGCGCGGTGGAGGCGGCGCTGATCTGCGCACCGGAATCGGCGTAGATCACCCGGGCGGTCTCACTACTGAGCCGCACCCGGTAGACCACCGACGGTGAGAGGCTGCTGCCGTCGCTGGCATGCCCGACAAAGGCAAGAGCGCTCGGATGGGAGGTCACCAACACCGTGTCGTCGTACACCGTGAAGTTGTCGCCGCCTGGGATCTCGGCCACCACCCCGCGCCGACGCAACTGGCCGCTCGGCGCGATGGCAAAGGCGTAGAGGCGGTGCTCACGGGTGGTGGAGACCCAGAGCTCGTCCCCGACGATCGCGACCCCGTTCGGATAGGCGAGCTCGTCGGCGGCGATCTGCCAGCGCCCGCGGCTATCAAGATGGGCGATGGAGCCACCCTTGAGGCCCAGGGCGAGCTCTAGAAAATTGCCGTGGGAGCTCGCATCATTAGATGCATAGAAGCTGCCGTCCGGCAGGCCGACCACGTCGTTCGGGGAGACCAGCAACCGATCGTGGTGCACCGCCACGAAGGCGAGGTGATCCGCCTCGACCCGATAGCGCACGATGGCGTGCCAGTCCGTGTCGGGGTCGCGGGCGCCGTGAGTCACCACCAGCAGCTCGAGATCACCGTTGTCCCGGGTGACCAGATCGAGACCGTGGGGGCGGAGCACCAAATCCCTCGGCTCGCCGCGGCGCTCCAGGATGATGGCGCGCTCGCGGCTGAGGTCAACGGCGTAGATCTCGCCCGCCGGCGTGCGGGCCCGGCGGTCGTGGGAGGCGACCAACAGTCGGTCGTGGGCGTCATCGAGAACCGCGTCCTCCGGTCCCGGGCCGACCGGGATGCGATGACAGGGAAGTCGCGGCGCCCGAGGCAGGCTCGCGCACCCGCCCACCAGCACCAGGGCAACGGCGAGCCAGGGCGCGCGCCACAGTCCGCTCATCCCGCGGGCCGCACCGTTGGGCTCAACAATACCTCGATAGTCTCGGCCAACGACAACACCTCGAATGGTCCCTGGCCGCCCACCGTCTGCGCCACCGCCGGACAGGAGTCGGTGATCCAAAAGTGCTCAAAGCCAGCGTCGAGGAAGCGCTTCCAGCTCTCCTGGGGAAACACCCCGTGGGTCACGTAGGCGCTCACCGACCGAGCTCCGTGTTCGTGTAGCAATTTGCGACATTCGAGCAAGGTGCCGCCGGTCTTGACCAGGT
>JAUUZB010000724.1 GCA_030590185.1 Deltaproteobacteria bacterium | reverse complement strand
GATGGAGAGCTCGCCGGTCATTGAGATCCGGGTCCGGCCCGGCCCGGCGGCCGCAAAACGCAGCTCACCGGTGCAGCGTACACACTCAGGGAAGTGGCGCGGCGCCACCAGCCAGTCGCTGCAGCGCTCGGCGTCGCGCCAAAGGGTCCAGGAGTCCATCACCAGCATGTCCGGGGAGATCAGCTGGCGGGCAATCTTGGGGATGATCCCCTGGCCGTGCCAGGTGTTGGCGATGTCGAGACCACCGGGGATCTCCGCCCGCGACATTAGATCTATGTGGTCGAGGTTCTCGACCCCCCGGGCGACCGCGGCCAGCTCGTCGCGGTAGGCCCCATAGACCTCCTCCACCGGGTGGTGGACCTGGGCTGCGAAGAAAAAGTCCATGACGAAGACGCCATCTATTCCACAATCCGATTGCGGGGAAAAGGGGCCCCGGCGCCTCGCTTGAAGTCCCGGGCGAACCCAGGTACACGGCGGCCCAGCATCAGCCACATCACGGCGAGGGCGCCCCGCGCCCTACACACGGGCCCCGGCGCCGCCGGGACCAGCCACAGAAAGGGCACGAGCCATGGCAGTCAAAGTCGGAATCAACGGTTTCGGACGTATCGGTCGCATGGTTTTTCGCGCGATGATGGAGCGCGCCGGGCGCTTCGAGGTCATGGCGATCAACGATCTCAGCGACGCGCAGACCCTCGGACACCTCTTAAAGTACGACTCGACCCAGGGCCGCTACCCCGGCACCGTCGAGGTCAAGGACAACATGCTCGTGGTCGACGGCAAGACGGTCAGGGTCTGCTCCGAGCGCGATCCCGGCAACCTGCCGTGGAAAGAGCTCGGCGTCGAGGTTGCTCTGGAGAGCACCGGCGTGTTCCGCAAGCCCATGGCGGACGGTAAGCCGGGCTTCGACAGCCACATCGCCGCGGGCGCCAAGCGCGTCGTGCTGTCCGCGCCGGCCAAGGCCGGTAAGGCCGAGATGATCGTCCTCGGCGTCAACGAGGACAAGCTCACCGCCGATGACGTCGTGGTCTCCAACGCCTCCTGCACCACCAACTCCCTGGCGCCGGTGGTCAAGGCCCTCAACGAGGCGATCGGCATCGAGTACGGCCTGATGGTCACCTGTCACGGCTACACCGCCGACCAGCGCATCGTCGACCTGGTGCACAGCGATCTGCGCCGGGCCCGCGCCGCAGCGGTCAACATCATTCCCACCACCACCGGTGCCGCCATTGCGGTCGGTAAGGTCTACCCGGAGATGGCGGGTAAGCTCGACGGTTACGCGCTGCGCGTGCCGGTGCCCACCGGGTCGATCACCGACCTGACCGTGGTGATGAAGAAAGAGGTCACCGCTGAGGAGGTCAACGAGGCGGTCAAGAAGGCGGCCGAGGGGCCCTTCAAGGGGATCATCGAGTACACCACCGATCCGATCGTCTCGAGTGACATCGTTCACAACAGCCACAGCTCGATCTTCGATGCTGGGAACACCAAGGTCATGGGCGGGACCATGGTGAAGATCACCATGTGGTACGACAACGAGTGGGGCTATTCCTGCCGCACCGCTGACATGATCGAGAAGCTGGCGAGCCTGTAGCCTAGCTGAGCTCCGACCCGCGGGCCGGGCCCGCGGTTCTTCTCTCCCTCACCCGAGGGCGACCTCAGACCAACAGCTCCTTGCGGGTTTTGAGATCTGCGATCTCCTCCCCCCGCAACTCCGCGATGTCACCCTTGGTAGCCTTCTCCGCCACGTCGGCGAGCATCTCGCCGGCCGCCATCGATGCCTGCAGCACATAGTCCGCGCCTTCGTCGTAGAGCTTGAGCGCCTGGGACACGCTCTCGGCGGTGACGATGATTTTAGCGTGGGGGCACAGCTCCTTGAGGATCGTCAGGAGCTTGGAGTTGCTGACGCCCTTGAGAAAGGCGTCCGGGATCGTGCACAGCGCTAGCTTGGCGCCGTGGATGTCGGCGTGGTGGAGGGTGTCGGGGCTGCTGATGTCGCCGTAGACGCAGGCGATGTTGAGCTCGTCGAGCTTTTGCTTCACCTGCGGGTTGAAGTCGATCACCTTGATCTCTGACAACAGATGCGGGTGCCGGTTCTCCACGTCGGCCAAAAAGGCGCTGGCGATGCGGAAGAAGCCGAGCAGGACGATGGTCTTGTTCTCGTGGGTTTCTTCGTCCCCCTTGGCCGGTCCGCCGACATCCTTAATCCGCAGGGCGCTCAGCACCCGGCTGATCCCCCGTTGCAACGGATGGCTAAAGGCGACGCCGTAGCTGGAGGTGACCGCCAGGGTGGCGAACACCCAGATGACATAGGTCAAGGTGTCGACTTCGACGTGACCAAACTCGATGCCGAGGGCGACGATGACCAGGGAGAACTCGCTGACCTGCGCCAGGTTGATGGTTGCCAAGAGGGAGATGCGGTGCCCCGCTTTGGTCGCGTAGAGGACGGAGAAGATACCGACCCCACGTACGACCAGGGCGGTGAGCGCGATGATGCCGGCGGTGAGGAGCACCGTGCCGGTGGGGATGGGGATCTGCATCCCCAGGGCGACGAAGAACAGGGTGATGAAGAAGTCGCGGATACTCACCGCCTTGGCGACGATGTCCAGGCTGTAGGGATAGGTGGCCAGGGTGACACCCGCGATCAGGGCGCCCATTTCCATGGAGAGCCCGACCATCGGATGGGCGGCGACCAGGGCGACCAGGAAACACCAACCCAACGCTAGGATCAGCATGAGCTCCGGGACCTGGGCCACCATCTTGAACAGGTGCGGCAGGATGAACTTGCTCAGCAGGAGCGCCACGCCGATGAGCAAGGCGCCGGACCCAAAGGTGCGCAGCAAGCCCAAGATCTCCGGGTTGTTGAAGTTGGGCTGGATCGCCAGGACGATGATTGCCCAGATATCCTGGAAGACCAGGATGCCGAGGGTGACGCGCCCGGGGAGGGTGTCGAGCTCCAGCTTGTCGAACAGGAGCTTGACCACGATCATGGTGCTGCTGATGCTGATGGCGAGGGCGACATATAAGCGGGAGTAGCTGCCGACCCCGAGATCGATCCCCGCGCCTTCGACCAGGCTGAAGATGAAGTAGCCGAGGCCGACACAGATCGGGAATTGCAGCAGGCCCGGCACGATGATCCACTTGCCGGCGGCCAGCATCTTCTTGAGGTCGATCTCGAGTCCAATCATGAACAGGAGAAGGATGAGGCCGATCTCCGAGATGGTGACGATCTCGGCGTGGTCGGTGATGTAGGCGAGACCGACCGGTCCGAGCGCCACGCCGGCCAAGAGGTAGCCGAGCAAGGGTGGCTGCCGCAGCAGCTTCATCAACAGACCGAAGGCGCATGCGGCCACGATACACATGGCGATGTTGGCGATGACCTTGTGTCCGCCCTCATCCCCTCCGCCGCTCGCCAGCACCAAGGCCGGCAGGAACATCAAGGCCGCCATCACTAGCACCCCGGCCAGGGCTCTTTTGCGTGCCGTGTCCATCGGCTATCGGGCGGTGTCTCGCCTCACTCCTGCCCTGCCTGCATCAGCGGGTCGATGACCGGTACACCGGTTTCGTCCAGACGTACCGAGGCCCAGGTTCTGCGCAGGGCTTCGAGCCGCTTTCTGGAGGCCGCGCCGCCCCACATGCCCCGCACCCACTTGCGCGCCTCGGCGTCGGCCTTGGCGTAGGCTGGCTCCCGGCTGAAGGGAAACTCGGTGTACAAGACGGCGTTGCCGGTTTCGATCAACCGTTGGTTGAAATCCCGGCCCTGCTCTTCG